>JAHJPT010000250.1 GCA_018819685.1 Alphaproteobacteria bacterium | reverse complement strand
TGCCCCGGAATCCCCGGCTGGTGCTGGCGCGGGGCGCGGTTGGTCGAGGTCTTGTAGCTGGCGTTGCCGCGCCCGCCGATCCCGCCTTCGAGGAAGACGATCCGCTGACCGACCTCGGTGAAGTCGGCGAGCACTTCTTCCTTGTCCTCCGACAGGATCTGCGTGCCCACCGGCACCTGTATCACCAGATCGTCGGCGCCCGCACCGGTGCGATCCTTGCCCATGCCATGCGTGCCGCGTTGGGCCTTGAAATGCTGCGAATAGCGAAAGTCGATCAGGGTATTGAGGCCCTGCACCGCCTCGAAGACGATATCGCCGCCCTTGCCGCCATTGCCGCCGTCGGGGCCGCCATATTCGACGTATTTCTCACGCCGGAAGCTGACCGCCCCGGGGCCACCGCCGCCGGACTTCAGATAGATCTTGGCCTGGTCGAGAAAATGCATCGTCGTTTGCCTCTGTGGCAGCGCTAGACCGGACCCCCGAGGTCCGCAAGGGCGAGCGAACGCGCACAGAACGAAGACGAAGCGGGCACCGCAGCTGGTGCGGAACGAAAACGGATATGTTTTCGGATAAGGATCGAACACCTGGTGGAGCCGAGCGGGATCGAACCGCTGACCTCGTCATTGCGAACGACGCGCTCTCCCAACTGAGCTACGGCCCCGTTCCAGGTTTATCGCTCCGGCGTGTCTGCAAGAGCGAGCGCGCGCCTTAGCGAATGCACCGCCCGCTGCAAAGCCCTAAGTCGGGGCGGCTATTCGCTGCCCGCGATCTCGCCGTTGCGTTCCGTAGCGTAATTCGATCCGGGCGACTGCAGGGTTTCCTCGGGCAGGATGATCGGGCCCTGCCTCGGCAGCGGCGCGGGCTGCGGCTGGGCATCGGAGGCCGGGACCGGAGTGGCTTCGATCGCGGTGGGTTCCTGTCCGGTGGTGCCCGACAGGTCGATCATGAGCTCGCCCTGTGCCGGACTGCCTCCGGCGGACGACCGATCTGCGGACGAAGAGCCCATGGACGCAGCGCCGGTCGTGATTCCATCGGGATTGCCGTAGAAGGTGGTTCGCACTTCAGATCTCGACGGGCCATAGCGGGCGTCCCACGCGGCAAGATCGGTGCGATATTGTTCGTAGGCGCTGAAGAAGGTCTCGAACTCGCGCTCGATCCGCGGCAGCGCCTGTGCGGCGAAGAGCTCGAGATCCGTCACCTCGGGGGCTAGCGCTTCGGAACTGACCGCAAGCGCGACGTCGCAGAAGTTTTCCTGCGCAGGTGGCAGCGCGAAGTAATTGTAGACCCGGGTCATGTACGAATCCTGCACGTCGCGAAATCCCGGGCCGTATTCGGCGCGAAACTCGGCGATCAGCGCGCGGTTGGTGGACGACAGCTTGCTGGCGTAGCGATCGAGGAAAGCGGTGTAGTTCGGCAGCAGGGCGCCATGCTCGGCGGTCATGCAGTTGAGCGCCGCGACGTTGAGCGCGGAGCGCAGGTTCCAGACGGTCTGCGCGGTCGAAAGGTCGGCATTGACCGTCTGCCGCACGCCATCGACACCCACCATCGGAATGGTCATCACCGCCGTCGCGCCGCCCGGAGGCATCGGGCGCGGGGGGATCACTTCGACCGGCGGAGGAGGAGGAGGAGGTGGCGGTGGCGGCGGTGGCGGCGGGGTCGCGCAAGCGGCGAGAGCGGCCAATGCGGCGGTAACGGCGGCCAGTCTGATATGAATTGTTCGTACGCGGCGCATGGGCTGCGACCCTCCCTCGTGCTGTCGGGCGTATTTGAAATCTTTCTGAGCCTACAGTCGCACAGATGGATGCAGGCTGAAGCAGTGAGCCTTAAACGTCTCTGCCGCATATGAAAATGCCCGGGGCGCAAAATGCGTCCCGGGCACGATCAGTTGAGTCCATCCTGCGATAGAGCGAGTGGGATTACTCGCGATTGACGCCCATGAAGCGCAACAGGAACAGGAACATATTGATGAAGTCGAGGTACAGGCTCAACGCGCCCAGGATGATCGCCTTGCCGGCAAACTCCGTCCCGCGCAGATGCTGGTACTCGCGCTTGAGGCGCTGCGTGTCGTAGGCTGTCAGACCGGCAAAGATCAGCACACCGAGGAAGCTGATCGCCAGTTCCAGCATGCTCGACTGCAGGAAGATGTTGATCACCATCGCGATGATCAGTCCGATCACGCCCATCACCAGGAACGTGCCGAAGCCCGACAGATCCTTCTTGGTGGTGTAGCCGAACAGGCTGAGACCCGCGAAGGCCCCCGCGGTCGCGAAGAAGGTCGCCGCGATGCTCTCGCCGGTATAGACCAGCAGCAACGAACTGAGCGACAGGCCCATCGCGATCGCAAAGCCCCAGAACATCGCCTGCAGCGTGCTACGGGAGAACTTGTTCGCGCCGAAGCTCATCGCGAAAACGAAGCCGAGCGGCGCCAGCGCGACCACCCAGAACAGCAACCCGCCCTGAGCCAAAGTATAGGCGAAGCCCGACCGCGCAGTCAGCATAGCGACGATGCCGGTGAGTAGCACACCCGATGCCATGTAATTGTAGATCGATAGCATATGCGAGCGCAGGCCCGCGTCGAAGGTTTCGCGCCGGGCAACGGCGTCGCCAGCGCGCGGGACCGAGCTGAAGCCCGTCCGTCGCTGTTCAGTGTCGTTCCAATCGGCCATTTCTAATCCAACTCCTTTACGCGGACATGTGCGCACGATGCGCCCCGCTCGCTCTCGACAATATCGGCGACGTGGCGTTCTTTTTCAAGGAAAACCGGTGATGCCAAGCCAGAGAAAGCTCAGCCTTCGCGGCCCGCCTCGGCACCGCATCGCGAAGCTCGGAGCAGCTGATCCGATCAGGCTTCGCCCGCGGCATCCACCATCGCGGCTTCCAGCGCATCGCGCGGGCTCTTGCCGCCCCACAGCACGAACTGGAAAGCAGGATAGAACCGATCGCATTCGTCGACTGCAATCTCGATTAGCGCCTGCGCCTGCGCAAGGCTGAGCATGCCGTTGTCGGCAAGCAGCGTCCCATTGCGATAGAGCAGCACGCCGCCATTGGACCAGATGTCGAAATGGCCGAGCCAGAGCTGTTCGTTGACGAGGGTGGCAAGTTCATTGGCGGCCGGGCGATGTTCCTTTGCGACGCGGACATCGGGAAGGCACAGCACCTGCAAGACATTGTCTTCCGCGCGCCAAATTCCCTTGACCTGATAGGTCGCCCAGCTGCCCTGGATTTCGCCGCTCAACTCGTCGCGAGTCGATTCGCAGGGCCAGCCGCGCGCCTCGAACAGCGCAGTAAGCATCTCGATCGGCGCGCAATCGTCTTCGCTCTCGTAGCTTTCCACGGCTCTCATCGATTGCGTCCCGTCCAGATCATGGATTGCGAATGCCGGAAGGTCGCGGCGGTTGGCAATCGGGCGAAACGTCCACGCTGGGGAGAACCCACCTCGCCTGTGCAAACGCTGTGCACAAGCGGCTCGCCTGTCAGTCGAGCGTCTCGATCTCCTGACCTCGCGGGCTGGCGAAGGTGAAGGCGTCGATCCCCAGGGCTTTCAATTGCGTGACGACTTCACGCGCATCGCCGGCGCTGGGGTAAGGTCCTGCCAGTAGGCGATTCGCCTCGACCCAGGGCGTTACGAAAGGTCCCTTGCCGTCGAGCAGCGACTTGGCGTTGCGCGCAATGCGGCGCCAATCGAACTTGAGCGCATCGCGGTCGCGGCCGGTTGCAATTTGCACCCAGTGACGCGCGGGATGTTCCGGCGGGCGCGGCGCGGCACGCGCGGGCGCGGGCGGTGGAGCGGCGCGCTCGCGGGGCGGCTTGATCGTGGCGATATCAACCGCGCCCTGCGTTGCTCCGGAACGCATTGCCGGAATGGCCTCGAACTCGGCAAAGACATCTTCGAGACTGCCGGTCGGAAGAGGACCGGGATCGGGCGCTGCGCCCGAGGCCGGGATCGGAACCGACGCTTCGCTCGCGGTCTGCGCCAGATCGGGAGGTTCGATACGGCCTGCGGCCTCGGCACCTGGACCTTGTGCATCCGCTGAGCTCTGCCGCGGCGCTTCAACCGGTAAGCTGATCGCCAACTGGCTTGTTGCATCTGCCTGAGCAGGAGGGGAATCCCGGGTCGTCGGGATCGGTGCAGGAACTGTCGCTGCCACGGGTGCCGGTTCAGGCGCCGTTGGTGGCGCAGGCGTCGGTGTCGATGTCGAGCGAGCCGATCTTGCTCGCGTGCGTGCGATCGGATCGAGCCCAGCCAGCGCCTGGCGCTGTTCGCGCTCGGCCCGGCGCCGCTCCGCACTGGACGGCGGAGGAGTGCTCGGAGCCGGTGCTACAGCGGCTTGCTGGGGCCGGCTGGCTCCCATGACAGGCCCGCTCGGCGTCAGCGACGCATCGGCACGCCGACTGATCGCGGCGCCCTGCTCAGCATAGCCAGCGATCGCGGGCATATCGCGTCCGATCTCGCCGGCGCGCGGGAAGGTGCCGAGATTGGCAGCGGCTGCCTGCTGCGCCTTGGTCAGTCGCGCCATATAGCGCAGATACGGCGTCATCCTCAGTGCCAGATCGGTCGGCATCAGCGCTTCGGCGATGGAGATAGCCTCGCGCTCGTCCCCGAGGATTGCGAGGCCGAAGGCACGGGCGCGAAACCCGGCGCGATCCTCGTCTTTCAATTGCGGCAGCAGGATTCGCTCGAAATCCGCTCTCTTTCCCGAAATCGCGAGGCTCAGCGCCAGTCGACGGCTGGTTGCCGGATCGTCGTTACGCGCCAGCGCGAGGCGATAGAGCTCCTGCGCCCGTGTGTTGTCGCCGACCAGATCGAAGGCAAGCCCGCGATCGGCAGCCATCTCGACCAGCGGGTAGCCGGCCGTTTCCGCCTCGGCGAAAAAGCGCAGCGCCTCGATGGCCCGCCCTTCGGCGAGGAAGACGCGCCCCAGACCCGCCTTCATTCGCGCATTGTCCGGCGACAGATCTTGAGCGCGGACGAAAAATCCCATTGCGGCATCGCTGTCGCCCAGCACGATCGAGGCTTCGCCCGCCTCGAGCAAGGCATCGAGATCGGACCGATCGCGCGAAAGGCGCCGCAGCGCCTCGTTCAGGTCTTCGGCTTCGGGCGGTGGCAGCGGCTGAACGATCGCGTTCTGCGCCGTGGCAGCGCCAACCAGGCCGGCGAGCACCAGCCCGAATAGGGATGCGCTCAAGGAGAATCGGGCAAGCGATTGCAAGGATTACGCTCCGTCGTTGCCGCGTCGGGCGCGGCGCGATGATGCCCCGTTTGAAACCGCGACCGAATAGCGATCGCAGTGGTGTGCCACCCCCGGAACCGGTCTGCGCCTACTGGTTGTTCTGGCGTCCGAGGAAGCGCGGAATATTGAGCGCCGAGCCGCCGTCTTCGTCCTCCGAATCCTCTTCCTGAGCCTGCGGACTCGATCCGCGCGAGAGATTGGCCATGCGCTCGAACAGAGTGCTGCCCGAGCTGGAACCGCCAGTGGCGGAAGCACCGCTGCGCGGGGCCGGGGTGGGGCCCGATCCGGCATCGCCCGAACCGGGCATGCGCCGCCGGGTCGGCTTGGAAGCCAGCGGACTGTCGACCGGTTCCATCTGGTCGGCACCGAGTTCGAGCTCGTCCTGCGAAACGCCGCTCGCGAAAGAACCGAAGCGTCCCTCGGCGGGACGGCGATCATCGCCGCGATCCTGCACCGGTGATTGCCGTGCACTATCCGCGACCGAAGGCTTCCCCGAGGAACCGTCGCGCGTTTCGCTTCCGAAATCGTCGAAACCGTCGAACTCATCGTCGCTGTCGTTGCGCAGACCGGCCAGCGGATCGACGATGTCGTCGACATCCTCGACATCCTCCTCATCCGCACCGGCATAGGAAACCCCGAAGCTCGTCCCGCCCCCGGCGCGCGGCGCACTCGAACCATCGTGGTCGTCCGGCTCGTCGGCGCCGGCATATTCCGCTTCGGTCAGTTCCATCGGCTCGTCTTCGCCATAATCGGGCTCGCCCGATGCTGCGGCAGCGCTATCGCGGAAGCGCTCGGGCTCCGCCGAGAGGCCTTCGCTGAGTTCGAAGGGCTCGCCCTCCTCCGCGCGTCGCGGCAAGTCGAGCGCGGGGCGCTGCGGCGGGCGCGATTCGCCCATCGAAAAAGATCGGGTTTCGAGGCGCGCGGGTGTCGAGGTCTGAGCGTGCTGATCGATCCCCGTGGCAACCACTGAGACGCGGATCCTGCCGTCGAGATCGGGATTGAAAGCCGAGCCCCAGATGATGTTGGCATCCTCGTCGACGAGTTCGCGGATATGGTTCGCCGCTTCGTCGACCTCGAGCAGCTTCATGTCCTCGCCGCCGATGATCGAGATGATGACGCCCTTGGCGCCCGCCATCGACACTCCGTCGAGCAGCGGGTTAGCGATGGCGCGTTCGGCGGCCTCGAGCGCGCGGTTCTCGCCCTCGCCCTCGCCGGTGCCCATCATCGCCTTGCCCATCTCGCTCATCACCGAACGCACGTCGGCGAAATCGAGATTGATCAGGCCCGGCATGACCATCAGATCGGTGATCGAGCGGACGCCCTGCTGGAGCACCTCGTCGGCGAGCTCGAAGGCCTGCTTGAAGGTGGTTTCGGCCTTGGCGACCAGGAACAGGTTCTGGTTGGGAATGACGATCAGCGTATCGACGTGCTTCTGCAGTTCCTCGATACCCGCTTCGGCTGCGCGCATCCGGCGCGTACCTTCGAACAGGAACGGCTTGGTCACGACCCCGATAGTGAGCACGCCCTTTTTGCGCGCGGCTTCGGCGATCACCGGAGCGGCGCCCGTGCCGGTGCCGCCACCCATGCCCGCGGCGATGAAGCACATATTGACGCCCTCGAGCGCGTGCTCGATCTCGTCGACGGTTTCTTCGGCAGCAGCCTTGCCCACTTCGGGCCGCGCGCCGGCACCGAGCCCGCCGGTGATGTCAGGACCCAGCTGGATGCGCTTTTCCGCCGAAGCGGTGCTGAGCGCCTGCGCATCGGTGTTCGCGACGATGAAATCGACACCTTCGATCTCGGCCTGCATCATGTTGGCGATCGCGTTGCCGCCCGCCCCGCCGACCCCGACTACGGTGATCCGCGGCCGCAGATCGTCGGAAGAGGCGGGTCCGATATTGATGCTCATCGAGGTAGGCTCCGGGGAAAACAGATATTTGAGAATGGTTCGTTACAGTTTGGCACAGTTCGATTCGACCATGCAAAGCTTTAATCGGCTTTTCCACAAGGGTCGCAAGCGGGGGCGGCCGCTACGGCAGGCTCAGAAATACTCTCGGACCGCCTGGAACACGCGATTGATCAGAGCCATCCCGCGATAGCGCCGCGTCGGCTGATAGCTCGGACCGACCGAACGGATATCGACCGGGTCGTCGGCGGCGTAGAGACCGAGCCCCGCCAGCGTCGCGAAACCGGGGGTGGCGTGGGCTTCTGGCAGGCCCTGCAGACGCGGCGGCTTTCCGATCCGCACCGGCCGGCCAAGCGCGGCCTGCATGAATTCGGCGATTCCGTGCAATTCGGCACCGCCCCCGGTGAGCACCACCTGCCCGCTGCGCGCGCCCGAAAAGCCCATCGATTTGAGCGATTTGTGAATTTCGCCGGTCAGGCTGGACAGCCGCTCGGTCACGACCGCCACCAGTTCGGCGCGCGGAATGCGGTTATGCTCGTCGGCGCCGCGCGCCAACCGGCCCCCCGCGCCTTCGCCCCGGCCCTCGCCCCTGCCGTCCCCAGGCCCTTCGCCCGGAGCGTTGACCGGGATCATCTCGCGGTGATCGGTCGGGCTGCTCATCGCCGAACCCGACACGCATTTGAGACGCTCGGCCTGACTGCGACGGATCCCGAAGCTCGAGGCGAGGGCATCGGTGATATCGTTCGAACCGATCGGGATCGAGGTGAGCCCCAGCAGCATTCCCGCCGCATGAACCGACACATTGGTCACCTCTGCGCCGATCTCGATCAGCGCCACACCCAGATCGCGCTCCTCCGGGCTGAGGCAGGCATAGGCGCTGGCGAGCGGGCTCGCCACCACCGCCTCGACCTCGAGATGCGCCATCTGCACCGCCTCGATCAGGTTCTTGACCGGCGCGCCTTCGGCCAGGGTAACGTGGATATCGACGCCCAGCGCTTCGGCATGGAGGCCCTGTGGATTGGCGATCCCATGCGCGCCATCGAGCGTGTAATGCGCCGGCTGGGCATGGAGGACCATCCGCCCGTCCGGCTGGATGTGATCGCGTGCCGCATAAAGCAGATGCTCGATATCGTCGTCCTCGATCCGCCGCCCACCGATGGCGATCTCGACGCTGGCGATGCGGCTGTAGAGCCCAGCTCCGGCGCAGCCGATCCAGACGCTGGAAACATTGGTACCGGCGTTCTGCTCGGCTTTCTCGACCGCCTGGCGGATCGCATGGCTGGCGGCGCGCATCTCGGTGATATAGCCGCGCTTGACGCCCTCGCTTTTGCGGTGGCTGGAGCCCAGCACCACCATCGCTCCGTTCTCGTCCTCGCCCATGATCATGGCCGAGATCCGGAAGGAGCCGATGTTGATCGCCGCAAAGGCGCGGATGATGCGCGGTCCGGCCATCACTCTTCGGTCTTGACTAGCTGGCCCAGATTGCACGGTCCGTTGCTGCATCGAAAATAGGCTTGGTCGGCGACCCGCATGTCGATCGCAGTCGCGCGCCCGCCGAGCAGGCGATGGCGTCCGTCGAGCGTCGCGAACCGCACCAGCGCCGCAGGGGCCCTTTCCTCGGGAAGCGCCAGCACCTGACCGCTCTTGAAGGTCAGGTTCCAGCGTCGGTTGCCGACCCATTCGGCCTCGGCCACCTTTGGCTTCAATGCCGGCGCGGCGTTCAGCAGATCGTCGAGTGCGGCGACCTGCTTCTGCGCGCCCGGTCCCTCGATCAGCAGCTTGTCCCGCGCATCGGCCCGCGAGACAGGTTCGAGTTCGTGCCCTTGCGCATCGATCAACATCAAGCGGCCTGGTTTTGCCAATACCGCGTGTTCCTTGCGTTCGACGATATCGACGATCAGCGTATCGGGCAGCTGGCGAGAGACACGAGCATCCTGGACCCAGGACAGGTCGAGCAACCGAGCACGAACCGCCTGCAGATCGACCAGCGGCATCGGTCGGTTGCGCTCGGCCAGCGCGCGCTCGTAGACCTTGAGTTCGTTCATTCGTTCGACGCCGGTCACCTTGACTTTGTGGACTTCGAAACCGGCATTCGAAGCGGCGACCGCCATCCGGGCCTGCGCCATCTGCGGCACGCCCGCGAGGCTCGCGACCAACCAGGCTGCCGCAAGCGCCGCGACCATGATCAGGAACAAGAATATCTTGTGCAACTGCTCGTCGGTGAAGGGCAGCAGCGCCATGATTCGATCGAACAGCGTGACGGTGCGTTTGCGCGCGGCGCGGGTCTTCTGATGCCGGTTGCGGGTGGCGGCCGAACGGCGGACCCCCGTGACCGAGCGGGTGACCTTAGCCATCGGATGCCGCCTTGCGCGCTTGGCCTTGCGCCTGTTCTCCCGCTTCCTTGCGGAGCGCGGCGGAGATGATCATCTCGACCAGCTCGCCATACTCGATGCCCGAGTGGCGCGCCTGTTCGGGGACCAGGCTGAGCGGAGTCATGCCCGGTTGGGTGTTGGTCTCGAGCAGGAACAGCCCGTCCTCGCCGCGTTCGTCGTCCCAGCGAAAATCGGTGCGGCTGGTGCCTTCGCAACCCAGCAGGACATGCGCCTTGAGCGCATATTTGCGGCACAGAGCGGCGATCGGCTCGGGAATCTGCGCCGGGCAAACGTGTTCGGTCATACCATCGGTGTATTTGGCGGCGAAATCGTAGAAACCCGACTTAGGTACCAGTTCGGTGACCATCAGCGCACGAGATCCCTCTGCGGTGTCGATTACCGCGGTCGTTAGTTCCCGGCCCCGGATGAAGGGTTCGGCGAGCAGCCGGTCGAACTGCTGCCATGGACCTGCGGAGGAACGGTCGATTGGATTGCCGTAATTCGCCTCGTCGGTGACGATCGCAACCCCGACCGAGGATCCTTCGTTGACGGGCTTCAAAACATAGGGGCGCGGCAGCGGGTCGCGCTCGTGGATTTCTTCGGTCGCGACGATCCGTCCCCCGGGGAAGGGCAGCCCATGGCTGCCGAGCACCTGCTTGGTCAGCTGCTTGTCGATGGCGACCACCGATGCGGCGAGACCGGAATGGGTGTAGAGAACACCCATCAGGTCGAGCATTCCCTGCACGGTGCCATCCTCGCCCGGGACGCCGTGGAGCGCATTGAAGACGATATCGGGCGCCGCCTCGGCGATGCGCGCGGCGACCTCGCGATCCATGTCGATCCGGGTGACGCGATGGCCGCGCTCCTCGAGCGCGCTGGCGACGCCTTCGCCCGACATCAGCGAAACCTCGCGCTCATTGGCCCAGCCGCCCATCAGCACGGCGACGTGGAGCTTGCGATCGAGGGTCATGGCCGACCCACCCGCTGGATTTCCCACTCGAGTTCGACTCCGCAATTTTCGTAGACGCGACGCTTCACCTCTTCCCCCAGTCCCTCGATCTCGGCACCGGTGGCATCGCCGGTATTGATAAGAAAATTGGTGTGCTTCTCGCTCACCTGCGCGCCGCCCATCGTCAGGCCGCGGCAGCCTGCTGCATCGACCAGTTCCCAGGCCCTATAGCCAGGCGGGTTCTTGAAGGTGGAACCGCCCGTCTTGGTACGCACGGGCTGCGATTGCTCGCGCGCCTGCGCGATCCGGTCCATCTCGGCGCCGATCGCATCGGGATCGCCAGGCTCGCCCTGAAAACGCGCGCCAATCACGACCGCACCGGCTGGAAGCGCCGAATGGCGGTAGGAATATTGCAGGTCCGAAGCGGGCAGATTGTGGCACCGGCCATCGGGCATCACCACGTCGCAATCGATCAGGATGTCACCGACTTCGCGGCCATAGGCACCGCCGTTCATCCGCACGAACCCGCCGACGGTGCCGGGAATCCCACGGAGGAATTCAAGCCCGGCCACACCCGCATCGCGCGCTGTGCTGGCGACGAGAATACCATGCGCCCCGGCCCCGCAGGCGAGCACGTGATCGTCCTGCACCTCGACCCCGGCGAAAGGCTTGCCCAGCTTGACCACAACGCCGGGAACCCCACCATCGCGGACGATGAGATTGGAGCCCAGCCCCAGCGCCATGATCGGAAGGCTCCCCTCGAGCCGCTCGAGAAAGGTCCGCAGCTCATCGGCGTCCGCAGGTTCGAAGAGCCAGTCGGCAGTGCCGCCCGCCTTGAACCAGACGAGCTTCGCGAGCGGTGCATCCTGCGTCAGCTTGCCGGAGAGGCCCTCCATCGAAATCGGGGCATCGCCGCCGCTCGCGACCTCGCCACCCGGAGCCGAGCCGCTGTCGTAGTTCCAAACATCGTCGGCCTGACCGCTCATCGCCCGCCTCGCTTGGCGGCAATCGCATCGGCAAGCCCGGCGGCCCAGCGGGTGATATCTCCCGCACCCAGGCAGACGACGATATCGCCTTCGCCGACCTTGCCGGCCAGCGTCTGCGAAAGATCCTCCTCGTCCTCCACCGTGGCGGCCGAGCGGTGGCCGCGCGACTTCATCCCCGCGACCAGCGCTTCGGAAGAAACGCCCCTAATCGGCTCCTCCCCCGCTTCATAGACGGGGGTGACCAGCACCTCGTCGGCTTCGTTGAAGCAGCTTTGGAAATCATCCATCAGATCGCTGAGCCGGGTGTAGCGATGCGGCTGCATCACCGCGATCACGCGGCCCATCGCGGCCTCGCGCGCAGCGCCGAGCACCGCCCGGATTTCCACCGGGTGATGGGCGTAATCGTCGATGATCGTCGCGCCGCCGACCTCGCCCACCTTGGTAAAGCGCCGCCTCACTCCTCCGAAATTGGCGAAGCCGGCGCAAATGACCTCGTCCGAACAGCCCATCTCGATCGCCACCGCGATCGCGGCGAGCGCGTTCTGGACGTTGTGACGCCCCGGCATGGGCAGACGCACCCCCTCGATCCGGCGGTCCTCCTCACCACGCTGGCGCACGATCACGTCGAAGCAATTGCCGCCGGTATCGGGGCGCACGTTGACGCCGCAGATATCGGCCTGGAGCGAAAAGCCGTAGGTCACCACGCGGCGATCGCGGACCTTGCCGATCACCGCCTGCACTTCGGGATGGTCGATGCACAGGATCGCCGCGCCGTAAAAGGGGACGTTGTGGATGAATTCGACGAACGCGTCCTTCACCCCGTCGAAATCGCCGTAATGGTCGAGATGCTCGGGGTCGATATTGGTGACCACCGCGATGGTCCCGTCGAGCCGCAGGAAGCTGCCATCGCTCTCG
>JAHJPT010000249.1 GCA_018819685.1 Alphaproteobacteria bacterium | reverse complement strand
TTCTCGTCCACCGACACCTCGATCTTGGCCGTCTGGCGGGTTTCGCGCAGCAGCGAGACCTCGTTGATCGCGCAGAACTCCTGGGTGCGTCCATCCTGCGTGACGGCATCCATGCACAAGGGGGCAACAGCGACACTGCGCGCGCGTTCGATCCGGCGCAGCAGCTTTTCCGGCGCCCGGTTGTGGTTCATCAGAAAACCTACCGTGCCCAGATTCACTCCGTAAACCGGTTTGATGATACCGGAGTCGAGCATGGCATGGAGTGCCTGGAGCATCGCGCCGTCGCCGCCGATCACGACAGCGGCCTCGGCGTCCTCGAGCGGTACCCAATCCGTCAGATCGCGATACATCGGCGCGACCTCGTGGGCGCGTTCGGTATCCGAAACGATCAGGGCCAGCTTCTCGAAAATCGGCATCGCGCTTTCCCGTCGTGTACGTCCTTGCCGCAACGCGTTTGCTTGTGGCGGCGGTGTGCGGTTGCGCGCGTGTGTATGGATGGCCGTCCCATTTGGCAACGTGGGGAAACTTCTGGCGTATTTCTCCGATCCGACGGATAGGGAAGGCCTATGGCCAGCCTCGCCTCAGCGACAGACGACGAAACGCGCGACCGGCTCACCGGGCTTGCGACCCTGGGGCACGCCCGCAAGATGCTCGACCGGTGGTGGCGCGACTGGCCCCAAGGGGGGATCGAATGCCCGATCCACGCCATGTTGATCTCGGTGGGTCGTATCGACCGGGTCAACGTCGCCTTCGGCGAGACCGCAGGCGACGGGGCGCTGATCGAGATCGCCCAGCGGATCCGTCATTTCGCCACCGACGAACTCGAAAGCGGCGTCTGGATCGCGGCGCGCAGTTCGGGCGACACCTTCCTCCTGGCGCTACGCGAGGAATGCAATCGCGAGCGCTGGCAGTGGCTCGCCGAGGCGCTGGCGGATGCCATCGCGATGCCGATCAACGACCCCGACACCGGGCACAGCCTTCGCCTGTGGCCGCGGGTTGCGCTGATCCGCGCGGTCGAAGGCGATACTTCCGGATCGCTCCTCGACACCCTTTCCGAAGCATCGGCGCGAATTCGTTCGCTTTCGGGGCATCGCGTTGTCTGGACCAGCGGCGAACTCACCAAGGACGGCCGGTCGAGCCAGCAGCTCGAGGCCGATCTGCTCGCGGCGATCGACCATGACGAAATCTCGATCCGCTACCAGCCGCAGTATGCGCTCGAAAGCGACGAGATGATCGGTGCGGAGGCGCTTGCGCGCTGGGATCATCCGTTGCTCGGACGGGTCGGCGCAGCAACTTTGTTCACCATCGCCGAACGCGCCGATCATACCGCGCAACTGTCGCGCCATATCGCCCGCAAGGCATTGGAAGCGGCGCGCGCCTGGCCCGCAGGACTGCGATTGTCGATCAATGTCACCCCCGCCGATCTGGCGGCCGGCAGCTTCGCCCGCGAGTTCCTTGCGCTGGTCGAACGCAACGGGATCGATCCGCACTCGCTTACGCTCGAGATCACCGAGCAGGTGCTGCTCGCCGATCTCGATCAGGTGAGCGAAGCACTCGCGGACCTCAAAGCCTCCGGCATCAGCCTCTCGCTCGATGATTTTGGCGCCGGCTTCTGCAATTTCAGGTATTTGAAAGTGCTTCCGATAGATCATCTGAAGCTCGACCGTTCGATGATCGAAGGCGTGCTCGAGGACGATCGCGATCTGGCGGTGTTTCGTGCGATCGTCGCCATGGCCAAGGCGCTCGAGCTCAAGGTGGTCGTCGAAGGGGTCGAGACCGAAGCGCAGCGGGCATTGGTCGCCCGCGAGGGATGCGAAGTCTATCAGGGCTTTCTGCGCGCCGAGCCGCTGTCCGCCGAAGAATTCCTCGCGCTCGCCTCGAGCTAGGACGGCTTCACCGTCTTGCGCGCCTTGCGCGCCACCCCGCCGAGCCCCTTGGTCAGCTGATAGAGCCCGTTCAACCGGCTCTCGGGCGAATTCCAGGTGCGACTGATCACCAACTTCATGTCGGGGCGCAGCTTGGCCGTGCCCTTCAGCCGGTCGACATAGGCGAGCAGCCCCATGGGATCGGGGAAATCGTCGTTGTGGAAGGTGACCAGCGTGCCGGCATTGCCGACGTCGATCTTGGCGATGTTCGCCTCGATCGCCTGATGCTTGATCTCGATCAGCCGGACCAGATTGGCGGTCGCGGCGGGCAGATCGCCGAAGCGGTCGATCATCTCGGCGGCGAGCGCCTCGATCTCGCCCTTGTCGCGGGCATCGTTGAGACGGCGATAGAGCGCCATCCGCACCGCGAGATCGGGGACGTAGTCCTCGGGGATCATGATCGGCGCATCGACGGTGATCTGCGGGCTGACGCTGTCGGGCTTGGCATCGAGCCCGGCCTCGCCGGCCTTGGCCGCCAGGATCGCATCCTCGAGCATCGACTGGTAGAGTTCGAAACCGACCTCGCGGATATGCCCCGACTGCTCGTCGCCGAGCAGATTGCCCGCGCCGCGAATATCGAGATCGTGGCTGGCGAGCTGGAACCCGGCACCTAGGCTGTCGAGATCGCCGAGCACCTTGAGGCGCTTCTCGCCGACTTCGGAGAGCTGCGTGTCCTTGGCGTAGGTGAGATAGGCATAGGCGCGCAGCTTCGCGCGGCCCACCCGGCCGCGCAGCTGGTAGAGCTGGGCGAGACCGAAGATATCCGCGCGGTGGATGATGATCGTGTTGGCGCTGGGGATATCCAGTCCGCTCTCGACGATGGTGGTCGCGAGCAGCACATCGTATTGCCGGTCGTAGAAGGCGCTCATCCGCTCCTCGACCTCATTGGCTGCCATCTGCCCGTGCGCGGTGACGG
>JAHJPT010000248.1 GCA_018819685.1 Alphaproteobacteria bacterium | reverse complement strand
CACGGCAGGACCTCGAGGCTGCCCGCGCCAATCTCGACGTGGCCCGTTCCGAATTGAACCGGTCACAGGCTGCCGTCGCCGCAGCTGGCGTCAGCGGTGATGGCCGTTCGCTGGCGGTGACCAGTCCCCTGGCGGGCCGCGTGACGGCCGCACCGATCGTGCTCGGTTCCTTCGTTGATGCCGGCGAGGAGCTCTACCGCGTGGTCAACCCCAACGCTGTTCAGGTCGAAGTCGCCCTGCCGTCGGAAGATGCTTCGCGCATCCAACCAGGAGATGAAGCTGCTCTGATCATCGGCGATGGCCGCGAGATCGGCGCACGCGTACGTTCTGTCACCCCCTCACTCGATCCGGAAAGCCGCAGCGCGACTGCGGTGCTGAGCTTGACGCGCCCAATCCCGGGCCTCCAGCCGGGGGCCTTCCTTCAAGCGCGCATTCGTCCTTCGGGCGAAGTTGACCAGACACGGATCGCTGTGCCCGAAGACGCCGTGCAGGTGCTCGAGGGACGCGATGTCGTGTTCGTACGGACGCAGCGCGGCTTCCAGGCGCGCGAGGTGGAAACGGGCAGCCGTACCTCCGGAATGGTCACGATCCTGTCCGGTCTCCAGCCTGGCTGGCGCATCGCGACCGACAATGCCTTCCTGCTGAAGGCCGAACTCGAGAAGGAGGGCGCGACTCATGGCCATTGATCACACCGCTCCAACCACAATCGATGATTCGGGCGAAGAAAGTCATCGTCACGGCTTCATCGGGATGGTTCTCGATGTCGCTGTGCGATTCCGGTGGGCGATTATCGTCCTGACTGTATTCGCCGCGATCTACGGCGCGTTCAACCTGTTGCGCCTGCCGATCGATGCGGTTCCCGACATCACCAACACCCAGGTCCAGATCAACACCAGCGCGCCCGCGCTTTCGCCTTCGCAGGTCGAGACGCAGGTGACCTTCCCCATCGAAACCGGATTAGCCGGAATCGAAGGGCTGGAGATGACCCGCTCGATCTCGCGCAACGGCTTCAGCCAGGTGACTGCGATATTCGAGGAAGGCACCGACCTGTACTTCGCCCGCCAGCAGGTCAACGAACGGCTGGCACCGATCGGCGCCTCGCTGCCCGAGGGCGCGGAGCCCACCATGGGCCCGATCTCCACCGGCCTTGGCGAAGTGCTGATGTACACGATCGAATACGAATATCCCGGCGGCAAGGGTGCGCCGAGGGACGGACGAATTGGGTGGCAGGCCGACGGCAGCTTCATCACCGAACGCGGGGACAGGCTCGAAAGCGAGGTGGCCAAGGCGGCCTATCTGCGCACCGTGCAGGACTGGGTTGTCGCGCCGCTGATGCGCTCGATCGATGGCGTCGCCGGGGTCGATTCCATCGGCGGGTTCGAAAAGCAGTTCCTCGTTCAGCCCGATCCTGCCCGCCTCACTGGATATGGCCTGTCGTTCGATTCGCTGATCGATGCGCTCGAGGCCGCCAATCTCGCGGCAGGTGCCAATTTCGTGGACCGGGCAGACGAGGCTCTGCTGGTTCGGGTCGACGCCAGGCTGGGCAGTATCGCGGATATCGAGGAGGCGGTCGTCGCCACTCGCGAGGGTGTACCCATCCGTATAGGCGACGTGGCGACAGTCGAAATCGGCGGCGATCTCCGCACTGGCGCCGCCTCGCTGAACGGCGAAGAAGCCGTGGTCGGCACGGTGCTGATGCGTGCGGGTGAAAACAGCAGAACGGTCGCGGCCGGCGCTGCCGAGCGGCTCGAGGAAGTCCGTGCATCGCTGCCGGACGGGATCGAGGCCGAAATCGTTTATAACCGGTCTTCGCTCGTGGATGCGACGATCGCCACGGTCGAGAAGAACCTGCTCGAAGGCGCCTTGCTGGTCATCGCCGTCTTGTTCCTGCTGCTCGGCAACATCCGGGCCGCGATCATTACGGCGCTCGTTATCCCCGTATCGATGCTGATGGCGGCGATCGGCATGAACCGGCTCGGCGTGTCCGGCAATCTGATGAGTCTGGGGGCGCTGGACTTCGGCCTGATCGTCGATGGCGCGGT
>JAHJPT010000021.1 GCA_018819685.1 Alphaproteobacteria bacterium | reverse complement strand
GGAGAACATCGCAGGTAGCGGCGCCTTCTCCGGGCTAAGCGCTACCGAATATACCTTGGCAGTCGGGCAGAGGATCGAACTTGGCGGAAAGCGCGGCGCACGCGTCGCAGCAGCCGAGGCACAGGCGCAGCTTGCAAATCTGCGGGCTGACCTGGCCGGTGCGGAACTCGGCTTCCTTGTTCGTGAGCGCTACGTTGCAGCGGCGGCGGCAGCGTCGCGGGTTGGACTTGCTCGCGATGTCGTCGAGCGAAACGAGGAACTGGCCCGCATAGCTGGCGTGCTGGTCGAGGTGGGGCGCGAGCCACCGCTGCGCGCACTACGGGCAGAGGCCACGTTAGCAGAAGCGCGTGCCGAACTTCAGGCAGCGGAGGCGAACAGCCTGGCAGCCCGCACGGCGCTTGCCTCGCTATGGGGCGAGCAAGACACACCGCCGCTCGTCCCCGGTGCGTTTCCCAACATCGAGCCTCCGGCCGCAGTGCTTGCGTCGGCGACCAGCTTGCCATTGCAGGTTGCCCGCGGCCAAAGCGCGACAGCAGCGGCCGAGATCGACTACGAGCGCAGCCTGCGCATTCCGGATCCGGTCGTTTCCGCCGGTGTTCGACGCTTCGAGGAAAGCAACGACAGCGCCTTTCTTGTCGGCGTATCCATTCCGCTTCCCTTCTGGAACCGCAATCAGGGCAACATCGCTGCGGCCGAAGCAAGGCTACGCGCTGCCAACGCACGCGAGGTTGTCGCGCTGGCCGATTTTGAGCTGACGGTTACGCGCGCACGATCACAATATCTTGCCGCCGAAGCGCGCGTTGAAACACTTTCCACGACATCGCTTCCTCAGGCCGAGGAGGCGCTGCGGCTCGTCCGCATCGGTTACCGCAACGGCCGATTCCCGCTGATCGAGGTGCTGAGCGCAGCCGAAGCGCGTGATGCCATTCGCGAGGCGCTGATCACCGCTCAAGAAGACCGGGGACAGGCTGCCGCCGAGCTCATCAGGTTGGCCGCACAATGAGGAACATTCCAATGAACCGGAGAAGACTGGCGATCATCGCCGGTATCATCATTCTCGCTGCAGCGCTGTTGATGTTGCTGTGGCCTGATAATCAAGCTGACCCTCGTACAGAAGACAAGGTCGCCGAAACGGAACTGCCTGAGGGCTTCGTCCTGATCGATGACGATCAAATTCGCGCAGCCGAAATCAAGGTCGCCGCGGTGCAGACCGGGGCTACTGTCGAACTGGTATTTCCTGCAACGGTTGCGGCAAGCCCGACGGCCAGCGCGCGGATCGATGCGCGGGCTTCGGGCGTGGTCCGTAGTGTTGGCAAGACGCTTGGCGACTATGTCCGCCAAGGCGAGACCGTCGCTCGGATCGAAAGCGCCGATGCAGCTGCGCTCGCTTCACAGCTTAGCGTTGCCCGCGCCCGCGCAACTGAGCTTTCAGCTGCCTATGACCGCGAGCGGCGCTTGTTCGAAGCCAATGTAACGGCAAGGCAGGACCTTGAAGCAGCGCGCGCAAATCTCGACGTTGCCCGCTCCGAACTGAACCGCGCTCAGGCCGCTGTGGCTGCAGCGGGTGTCAGCGGCGATGGGCGTTCGCTCGCTGTCACCAGTCCGCTATCGGGCCGCGTTACCGCTGCTCCGATCGTGCTTGGCTCCTTCGTCGATGCTGGTGAAGAACTCTACCGCGTGATCAATCCGAACGGGCTGCAGATAGAGGTGGCGTTGCCTTCGGAAGATGCGTTGCGCATCCAGCCGGGCGACGAGGCCGCCGTGATCGTCGGCGATGGCCGCGAGATCGGTGCGCGCGTGCGTTCGGTCACGCCGTCACTCGATCCCGAAAGTCGCAGTGCCACTGCCGTACTCAGTCTGACGCGGGCGATACCGGGTCTCCAACCTGGCGCTTTCCTGCAGGCGCGCATCCGGCCGTCGGGCGAATTGGACCAGAGCCGTATCGCGGTTCCCGAGGACGCCGTGCAGGTGCTCGAAGGCCGCGACGTCGTGTTTGTGCGCACACAGCGCGGCTTCCAAGCTCGCGAGGTAGCGACAGGCAGCCGGTCCGCCGGAATGGTGACGATCTTGTCCGGTCTTGAACCGGGGCAGCGGATCGCGACCGACAACGCCTTCCTGTTGAAGGCCGAACTCGAAAAGGAGGGCGCCGAACATGGCCATTGATCATACCGCGGCTCCCGCTGACGAGGGTAGCCACCGCCATGGCCTGATCGGGATGGTTCTTGATATTGCCGTGCGTTTTCGCTGGGCGATCATCGTCCTGACTGTTTTCGCAGCAATCTACGGCGCGTTCAATCTAGTGCGCCTGCCGATTGACGCAGTGCCGGACATCACGAATACGCAGGTCCAGATCAATACCAGCGCTGCTGCGCTTTCGCCGTCGCAGGTCGAGACGCAGGTGACCTTTCCGATCGAGACCGGTCTTGCCGGGATTGAGGGGCTGGAGATGACCCGTTCGATCTCGCGCAACGGCTTCAGCCAGGTCACCGCGATCTTCGAGGAAGGCACCGATCTATACTTCG
>JAHJPT010000247.1 GCA_018819685.1 Alphaproteobacteria bacterium | reverse complement strand
GACCGAATCGGCTTTCTGCGAACGATCCATGCCTTACTCCTTCACTATGGCCGCGCGCCGCATAGGCGACACCGCGACCGGCTCACGTTTCCCCATGCCGAACATCGACATGAGGGCAGTCCGTTGATGGGGAAGGAGGGCATGTGAAACATGCCGGAACGCCGCCTGTGGCAGCGCGAAAATCTCGTTTCCCCGTCTAGGCTGGACATTAAGCCCCGGATCAATCCCGGGGCACCAACTGTCTCGGACGGACGATCGGCGCACATACGAAGAGGCCCGCCGATCAGGGGCGGGCCTCTAGAGGATCTGGTGCCCCTGTCAAGCGGGGTCAGGGGGCACGATGGCCCGGCCGGCGATGGGTTCCCGCACGGCGCACTATGCCTCCGGCTCGTGGGCCAGCAGGTCGCCGGGCTGGCATTGCAATTCGCGGCAGATCGCATCGAGGGTGGAGAAGCGGATCGCCCTGGCCTTGCCGGTCTTGAGGATCGAGAGGTTGGCGAGGGTCAGCCCGACCCGCTCGGCCAGCTCGGTCAGCGTCATTCGCCGCTCGTGGAGCAGATCGTCGAGCGTGACGCGGATCGCCATCAGACCGTCCCTTCCAGATCGTCGCGCATCGCCGCGCCCTGGCGGAACACCCGCGCGAGGATGAACAGCACGAGAATCAGGAACAGGCTTTCGATTCCGGCATCCCACTCGATCTGCCAATCCTCGCCCGCGGCGACCGCATAGGGGGTCAGCCAGGCGCCGATCAGGGCAAGGGGAATGTGGACCAGCCAGACCCCCAGCGCGAGCCAGCCCATCCGCGCCAGCCGTAGGGCATTGGCGGGGTCAAACGGATCGCCGTCCTCGACCGACAGCACGATCCGGCGCAGTTCGATCGCGAACCGCAGCGCGAGGAACAGCGCGCCCGCGACCAGCAGCATCAGCGCGAGCACCGCCCAATAGGCGAGCGGCGGGGCCCCGGCGGCCGCGACCTCGGCGAGCAGCTCGGTGCGGCCGATGGTGAGGATCGCGCCGATCCCGATGACGACCATCGACATCGCGAAGATCACGATGGCCATCAGCAGGATCAGAAGGACCTTGGCCGCGGCTAGCAGCGGGTCGCGCCGGAGCGGCGGAAACGGGGTTGCGGACATGGAAGCTTCCTCAGATGAGATTTTCGAAACCGGCGACAGGATGCAAGCCTGCGCTCGCAAGACGCGCCCAGGTTCAGAGGCCCGGGTTCAGAGTCCCGGGTTCAGAGGCCGGGGGTTCAGGCGAGACCCGGCACGACCAGCACGGTGGTGCCGGGCCGCCCCGGCGAAGCCGCGGGCGGAAGGACGAGCACGGCGGTCATCGCCGCGCCGACGATCAGCAGCGCGGCCAATCCGGACAGGAGATGGGCGAGGGAATCTGGCATCGAGGGCCTCCTTGGACGAACCGAATCGAACATTATCGTTAATCGATAAGGCACAGATAGGCGCTGCAGATTTATTGTCAATCGATAATATCGAAATACGATATCCCAGACATCGCTTATCGAGAATAATTCGCCGGGCCGGGTGACACAGGGTGACAGCGGTGTCACCCGGCGGGCAAGAAATTCATCCGAGTTGCCAAGGGTTTGTGTGGCACAGGGTGACGGTCAGGGGGTAAGGGGGGTGCAGGTGCGTCTGTTCCGATCGTGTCGCGGGTTGAGGGGCGGTTTTGCGAAAGGCCGGTAGGGGCCGGCGGAAAACGATCTCTCTTCGCGCGCGTGTAGGAAAGCGAAAAGCGACCCTGCGCGAACGCATGCGCCCGAGCCACAGCCAGAGCCCGGGTGGTGCGCCTGGCCGGGCCGTTGACGCCAACGGGGGTCTTGCCTATATACGCCGCAACCGCCCGCTTCGAGCAGGGCCGATTCATGCGCGGGAATCGGTCACGGGATAGGAAGCGGCGTTTCCATATCGCGATGCCCATACAGGAGCTGCAGCAGCACCGGAGCCGGTGCATCCTCGCTGCGGCCGCTTGGCGTCGCTGTGGTTCTCCACGCCCACGAGACATGAAACCTGTCGGCGCGCATCCTGCGCAGGCCCGGCATCAAGGCAAAGGCGACACTCCCCTTATGGCTACCAAGGCGAATGCCCCGCAAAAGAGCGCCGGCAAGACCACGGCCCGTTCCGCAACCTCGGGCACGGCCAAGCGCCGCATCCGCAAGATCTTCGGCGATGCCCACGAAGTGGTCGAGATGCCCAATTTGATCGAGGTCCAGCGCGAAAGCTACGAGCAGTTCCTGCGTTCCGACAAGGAGACCGATTACGTCTCCGGTCTGGAAAAGACGCTGCGCTCGGTCTTCCCGATTCGCGATTTTGCCGGCACCGCCGAATTGGACTTCGTCCATTACGAGCTCGAGCCGCCCAAATACGACACCACCGAATGCCGCCAGCGCGGGATCACCTACGCCGCGCCGATGAAGGTGACGCTGCGCCTCATCGTGTTCGAGGTGGATCAGGAAACCGAGACCCGCTCGGTGCTCGATATCAAGGAGCAGGACGTCTACATGGGCGACATGCCGCTCATGACCGAGAACGGCACGTTCTTCGTCAACGGCACCGAGCGCGTGATCGTGTCGCAGATGCACCGTTCGCCGGGTGTCCTGTTCGACCATGATCGCGGCAAGACCCACTCGTCGGGCAAGTTCCTGTTCGCCGCGCGCGTGATCCCGTATCGCGGTTCGTGGCT
>JAHJPT010000246.1 GCA_018819685.1 Alphaproteobacteria bacterium | reverse complement strand
GGGGGAGGTGGCAGCCGCGCCAGCGGCTGACGGTGGGGACGGATCCCACAAGGGGGGAGGATTTCGGAGGCGCTGTAGCGGTTCACTCCATCAACCTCGCGCTCACCACCTGGTTGCCCTGAGTCAGCCGCACCGCGTCGCCGATTTCCTCGTCGAGCACCGGCTTGCCCTGCTCGGCGTCCCAGAAGGCGCTGAGGAAGTTGTAGAGGTTGCGCGAATAGAGCGCGCTGGCATCGGCGGCGAGATGGCCTGCGGTGTTGGCATAGCCGATGATCTTGACGCCGTGCTTTTGCGTCACCTGATCCGCCACCGAACCCTCGACATTGCCGCCCTGCGCCACCGCGAGATCGAAGATCACGCTGCCCGGCTTCATGCTGGCGATCTGCGCGTCGCTGACGAGCCGGGGCGCAGCGCGGCCGGGGATTAAGGCCGTCGTAATGACGATGTCCTGCTTGGCGATATGCGAGCTCACCAGTTCGGCCTGCGCCTTCTGGTATTCCTCGCTCATCTCGGTGGCATAGCCGCCCGAGCCTTCGCCTTCGATACCGGCCACGTTCTCGACGAAGATCGGCTTCGCGCCCAGCGACTGGATCTGTTCCTTCGTGGCGCTGCGCACGTCGGTGGCGGAAACCTGCGCCCCCAGCCGCTTGGCGGTGGCGATCGCCTGCAGCCCCGCGACGCCCACGCCCATCACGAACACCCGCGCCGCCTGCACCGTGCCGGCGGCCGTCATCATCATCGGGAAGGCGCGGCCATAGGTGTCGGCGCTGGCGATCACCGCCTTGTAGCCGGCGAGGTTGGACTGACTGGAAAGCACGTCCATGCTTTGCGCACGGGTGATCCGCGGCATGAATTCCATCGCGAGCGCCTCGAACCCGGCCGCGGCATAGGCATCGACCCGCTCGCGCGCCGCAAAGGGATCGAACATCGCCGCGATCCAGGCGCCGGGCTGCGCGCCCGCAAGCGCGAGCGGATCGGGGGCCTGCACACCCAGCACGATGTCCGCGCCGGCGACCGCCTGGGGCCCGGTAACAACCTCGGCCCCCGCCTCGCGATAGGACTCGTCGGGGATGGAAGCACCGGTCCCGGCACCCTCCTCGATCGCGACGGCGGCACCCAGTGCGATGAATTTCTTCACCGTCTCGGGTGTGGCGGCGACGCGGTGTTCGCCGGCCGCGCTTTCCTTCAGGACCGCGATGCGCACTAGGCCGCGATCAATCCGCGATCAGAATGACGATGACGAGCGTAATGATCGCGAGCAGCGGCACGACCCATTTGAGGCTCCCGATGAAGCGGTCGTAGGTCTTGGTGGCCGATTTCATGTCGTTATGCGGCGAAGCCATGTATTCCCCCGGCTGGAAACGGTTGCAATGCGTCGCTCTATCGCGAGGCGTGCGACCGCTCAAGCCCCGCCCGCCGCGCAACAGCCTTAATCCGCTTTTTACCCATTTCGCCTAAGCCGTTTGTCCGTCGGGAATTTTCCGGCGCGGATGGAAATGGGCGGAAACCATTATGGCGGAGAGCGAAACGCGCCTCCTGATGCTGATCGACGACGAGCCGGCACAATGCCGGCTCGTGGCCGCGCTCGCTGCGCGCGAGGGCTGGCGCACGGTGGTGGCGGGATCGGCGGAAGAGGCGCTCGACCTGCTCGCCACGCCCGAGTGCCATGATCTTGCCGCCATCCTGCTCGACCAATGGGTTCCGGGCGAGGATGCCTGCGATCTCATCCGTTCGCTCAAGTCCAGTCGTCCAGCGGTTCCGGTGCTGATGATCACCGCCAGCGCTTCGCCGCTGCTCGCCGTCGAGGCGATGCGCGCGGGCGCCACCGATTATCTGATCAAACCGGTCGCTCCCGAACGGCTGCTGTCGACCCTGCGCAGCGCGACCCGCGCCGAAGCGCCCAAAGCCGAATTGCAGCCGCTGGCCGAGAAAATGCCCGCTACGCTCGATTTCGATGCGATGGTCGGCACCGCTCCGCCCTTCCGCACCGCGCTCGCCAAGGCAGCCACCGCCGCGCGCGGCCACGGCCATGTGATCGTCGAAGGCGAGACCGGCACCGGCAAGGAAATGCTGATGCGGGCCATGCACACCTCCAGCCCGCGCGCAAAGGCGCCGATGCGGATGATCGCGATCGGCGGAACCTCCGCCGGCTCGATCGAATCCTTGCTGTTCGGCCATGAGCAGGGCGCCTTTCCCGGCGCCTTCGACCAGCAGGTCGGCGCACTCCAGCAATGCGACGGCGGCACGCTGCTGCTCGACGAGATCGACCGGCTCGAACCGGCGCTGCAGGCGCGTCTGGCCGAGGTGCTCGCCAGCGGCGTGGTGCGCCCCACCGGAGCCGGTCACGGCTTCAAGATCGATGTCCGGATCATGGCGGCGAGTGATCTGCCGCTGGCGGCGTTGGTCGCGGCGGGCGAGTTCGACGGCAAACTCTACGAGAGCCTCAACGGCACGCTGGTGCAGTTGCCTGCGCTGCGCGAGCGCGCGGGCGATATCCCGGCGCTGACTCGCTATTTCCTCGGCCGGATCGGCGAGCAGCCGGGCCTGCGCCACCATTCGATCGCCGACAGCGGGCTCAACCTGCTCGAAGCCTACGACTGGCCGGGCAATGTCCGCCAGCTGCAGGCGGTGCTGTTCCGTGCCGCGGTGTTCTGCGACGGCGAATCGTTGACCGCCCAGAGCTTCCCGCAATTGTCCGAATTGCTCGGAACGATGGAGGACCGCGCCGAAAGCCGCCAGCGCGGCCTCGGCGTCATGCTCTACACCGACGACGGCAATCTGCGCGCGCTCGAGGAGATCGAGGCCGACGTGATCCGCCTCGCCATCGGCCATTATCGCGGGCGGATGACCGAAGTCGCACGCCGCCTGGGGATCGGCCGGTCGACGCTCTATCGCAAGCTCGGCGACCTCGGGATCGACAACGCCGCCTGATCTGCCTAGCTCCCCAGCCGGAGCGAGGGATCATGAGCGATACATCTGCATACACCACGAGAACCGCGCTGGTCACCGGTGCCGCCTCGGGCATCGGCGCGGCCAGCGCACGCTGGCTCGACCGGGAGGGGATCGGACGACTGATCCTGGTCGATCGCGACGCCGCGGGTCTCGACGCGCTGGAACTGTCCTGCCCGGTCCAGGCGGTTGTCGGCGACGTGGCCGAAGAGGCCTTGTGGACCGGGCTGGATGCGCGGCTGGAAGGGCTCGACCACGCGATCCTCAACGCCGGGATCGCCGCAGGCGGCGCAATCGCGGACCACTCCTTCGAAGACTGGCGACGGGTCATGGCGGTCAATCTGGACGGCGCGTTCCTGTCGCTACGGGCTGCGCTGGGGGCGATGCGTCGGCGCGAGCCGGCAGCGGGGCGGCGCGGCAGTATCGTGCTGACCGCATCGGTTACCGGGATCAGGCCGGTGGCGGGCATCGGCGCCTATGGCATCGCCAAAGCGGGGGTGGCGCATATGGCACGCATCGCCGCGCTGGAAGTCGCGGGCGAAGGCATTCGGGTCAACGCGATCGCACCGGGCGGGGTCGATACCGCCATCTGGGAAAGCTCGGCGGATTTTCGCGCGGGTGTCGAGCGGCACGGACGCGATGCCACGCTGCAAGCGATGGCCGCGACCACTCCGCGCGGCCGCTTCGCCACGCCCGACGAGCTGGCGGGCGAGATCGGGTTTCTGCTGAGCGATGCGGCGGCCAACATCACCGGGACCGTGCTGGTCAGCGACGGGGGCTATTCGCTCTAAGGCTGCAAAGCTTTAGCTTGGGAGTCAGCCCGGCAGATCGGAGAAATCGGTCAGCGCCGCGTCGCGCAGGCCGCGCCAGACGTTGCGCGCCTGGACCGTCTCGGCCACATCGTGGACGCGCAGCAGCTGGACCCCTGCATTCATTCCCGCCAGCGCCAGCGCGAGGCTACCGCCCAGCCGGTCCTCGACGGGCGCTTCGTTCGAAAGCGCCCCGATCATCCGCTTGCGGCTGGCCCCCAGCAGCAGCGGGTGTCCCAGCGCGTGGAACAGCGGCAGCGCGTTGATCAGCGCGGTGTTGTCGGCCAGCGACTTGCCGAAACCGATACCCGGATCGAGGAGGATGTTCGCCGGTGCGATCCCCGCCGCCAGCGCGGCATCGCGGCGCGCGCGCAGCGCGTCGAACACGTCGAAAACCGTGTCGCCGTAACCGCTCCCGGCGTGCAGATCGTCGCC
>JAHJPT010000245.1 GCA_018819685.1 Alphaproteobacteria bacterium | reverse complement strand
CAGGCTCAGCGGCGGCACGATGACGTTGACGCGGCTGCCATCCTTGAGACGGGCGTCGGCGAGCGGAGTGGTCTGGTCGACGCGGCGGCCGACCTGATTGACGATCCGCTGGGCGATCTGGAACAGATGCTGTTCGTCGCGGAAGCGGATCGGCGCCATCATCAGCTTGCCGCCCTTTTCGATATAGGTCTGGTCGGGGCCGTTGACCATGATGTCCGACACGTCCGGATCGTTGAGCAGCTCCTCGAGCGGCCCGAAGCCGAGCAGCTCGTCGACCAGCACCTTTTCCAGCGCGAATTGTTCGCGGCGGTTGAGCGTGACCTTGAGCTCGGCCAGCACTTCGAGGATGATCGGGCGGAATTCCTCGGACAATTCGTCCTTCGTCAGCGTAGCCGCGGCTTCGGGATCGACCCGCTCGAGCAGGCGCGGCAGCACCTGTTCCTTGATCTTGTGGACGCTGGCCTCGAAGCCGCCGATATCGGCCTCGCTCGCGTGAACCGCATTGGCCCGGTCCGAAAGTCGCGCCATCGCAGCATCGGACTGCGGATTGCCGCCGCCACCGGGCGAGAGGACATCCTCATCGGGGAGCGGCGGAAACTGCTCGCCGGTGTCCTCGGGTCCGGATGGCGACTGCGTGGGCGCGGGGGCGCCGCGCATGGGCTTGGCCACGCCGAACTGCGGACGCGCGCCGGGATTCATCCCTCCCGGGCCATTCTTCCGTCCGAATGCGCTCATTGAGTTGAACCCCCGCGGTAAGTCGTCATAGCTCGAGCCGTTCCTGCGCCGATGTGGAGAATGGCTCCTTGATCGGCTTGGTGAATAAGTTGGAAAGCTTGATTTTTTCCTAATTTCGCGGTCATGCGCCAGCCTCGACGGGTGGCATCGTCCGGCACGCGGGAGGGCGTTCCGGCCCGTTGTCCTTCTCCTCCCCATTCGACAGGATCAATCGCCACCATGCAGCAGGACGAACGCAGCGGATTGCTGTTGGCATTGAGCGGCTTCGCGCTGCTGTCGGTGGGCGACGCGATCATCAAGACGATGGCCGGACAATGGTCGCCGCTGGCCGTGGCTGCGCTGCGGTTTACGATCGGGGCGGCGGCGCTCTCGGCGCTGCTGTTCGTCACCGAGGGGGCCGCCGCCTTCCGCCCACGCAAGCCCTGGCTGCAGGTTGCGCGCGGCGCCTGCCTGGCGGGGGCGACGCTGTGCTTCTTCTCGGCGATCTTCGTGATGCCGCTGGCCGATGCGATGGCGATCGCCTTCGTCTCGCCGATCTTCGTGGCGCTGTTCAGCGGTCCGCTGCTCGGCGAAAAGGTGCGCCCGGTGGTGTGGCTGGTATCGCTGGTGGCGCTGGGCGGGGTGGCGTTGATCCTGCGTCCGAACCTGGCCGAACTGGGCATCGTGGCGTTGCTGCCGCTCGCTTCGGCCTTTTTCTTCGCGCTGATGGTGGTGGCCAATCGCTCGAGCGCGGGTCAGGGCAGCGCGCTGTCGATGCAGGCCTTCATCGCGCTGTGGGCCACGCCCTTTCTCATCGCCGCCGCACTGATCGGCGATCGCAGCTCGCTCGCGTCGCTCGAGATCGGCATGCCCGACTGGACCGTGGTGGCGCGCTGCGCTCTGGTTGCCGTCACCGCCAGCGCGGCGCACTGGATCGCCTATCTGGGCACCATGCGCGCGGGTGCCTCGACCATCGCGCCGACCACCTACGTCCAGATCATCGTCGCCACGACGCTGGGCTATCTCGTCTTCGGCGATGTGCCCGATACGCCAACGCTGGCGGGCGCGGCGATCGTTATCGGGGCCGGGCTGTTCCTGTGGTGGAGCACGCCGAGGCGGGCGAAGTAATTGCAAGGCGCGCGATAGTCGTTAGAGCGCGGCGACGGCATTCTCGGGATTGAAGGCGGGACATCGATATGTGCGGCATTATCGGCATCGTAGGCAGGGAGTCGGTCGCGGACCGGCTCGTCGACGGCCTCAGGCGGATGGAATATCGCGGCTACGACAGCGCGGGGCTATGCACGATCCACGAGGGGGATCTGGTCCGCCGCCGCGCGCAGGGCAAGCTTGCCAATCTGGTCGCGGAACTCGGCCGCCGCCCGGCGCCCGGCGAGATCGGCATCGCTCACACGCGCTGGGCCACGCATGGCGCGCCGACCGAAGACAACGCCCACCCTCACGCCACCGAGCATGTCGCGCTGGTCCACAACGGCATCATCGAGAACTTCAAGGAATTGCGCGAGGAATTGCGCGCCGCGGGACGAAGCTTCACCAGCGAGACCGATTCCGAAGTGGTCGCGCATCTGGTCTCGCGCGAGGTCGAGGGCGGCGCGAGCCCCGAGGATGCGGTCAGGACCGTGCTGCCACGGCTGCGCGGCGCCTTCGCGCTGGCGATCGCCTTCCGCAGCCATCCCGACATGCTGATCGGCGCGCGCCGCGGCTCGCCGCTGGTGCTGGGTTACGGAGAGGACGAGATGTTCCTGGGCTCCGATGCGCTCGCGTTGGCGCCGCTGACGCAGCGAATCGCCTATCTCGAGGAAGGCGACTGGGTCGTGGTTCGCCGCGATAGCGCCACGGTCTTCGATGCCGAGAACGAGCAGGTCGAGCGCGAGATCACCACCTCGGGCGCTTCGGCCGCTGCGGTCGAGAAGGGCAATTACCGCCACTTCATGCAGAAGGAGATCTTCGAGCAGCCGACCGTGGTCGCGCAGACGCTGGGCTCCTACCTGCGCCAGGCCGACAATTCGGTAGCGCTGCCGCAGTTCGATTTCGACATCTCGACCATCCGCCGGGTGACCATCGTCGCCTGCGGGACGTCCTACTATGCCGGGCTAGTGGCGAAATACTGGTTCGAGCAATTCGCCCGCGTACCCGTCGATATCGATGTCGCGAGCGAGTTCCGCTATCGCGAGCCGGTGCTCGAAGACGGCGGCTTGGCGCTGTTCATCAGCCAGAGCGGCGAGACCGCCGACACGCTCGCCGCGCTGCGCCACTGCAAGGAAGCGGGCCAGACCATCGCGGTGGTGGTCAACGTGCCGACCAGCAGCATGGCGCGCGAGGCCGATCTGCTGCTGCCGACCCACGCCGGCCCCGAGATCGGGGTCGCCTCGACCAAGGCCTTCACCTGCCAGCTCGCGGTGCTCGCCGCGCTCGCCGCGCATATGGCGGTCAAGAAGGGGCTGATGAACCGCGAGGAAGAATCCGAAGTGGTCGCGCATCTGCTCGAGGCGCCCGCATCGCTCAATGCGGCGCTCGACCACGACGAGGATATCGCGGCGATGGCGCATCTGATCGCCCCGGCGCGCGACGTGCTCTATCTGGGCCGGGGGCCCGATTACCCGCTGGCGCTGGAAGGCGCGCTCAAACTGAAGGAAATCAGCTACATCCACGCCGAGGGCTATGCCGCAGGCGAGATGAAGCACGGCCCGATCGCCTTGATCGACGATCAGGTCCCGGTGGTTGTGCTCGCACCCTCGGGTCCGCTGTTCGAGAAGACCGTCTCGAATATGGAGGAAGTGCGCGCGCGCGGCGGACAGGTGGTGCTGATCTCCGACGCCGAGGGGCTCGCAGAAGCGGGCGAAGGCTGCATCGCCACCATCGAGATGCCCAAGGTGCACCCGCTGATCGCGCCGCTGGTCTATGCGATCCCGGTGCAATTGCTCGCCTACCACGTCGCCTGCGTCAAAGGCACCGATGTCGACCAGCCGCGCAACCTCGCCAAATCGGTGACCGTGGAATAGGCGCTCGGGCCGCGTGCAGTGTAGCCGATGGAAATACGGCATGATTTCGGCCCATCCTTTACCGCGGCATAACCTTTTGGTCTTAACCGCGATGGCGTGAAGAACAGCAAATCCGCCCCGATCGATTTCGCCGAAGGGATGTGTGCGGGCGTCGTTCTCGGGCTCAAGGAACCCGTTGGCGGCGACTGGTCGCAATTGCAGGGCTCGCAATACGCGCTGCTCGCCGCGCGGCTGCCGATGCGGATCGCGCTACATCTGGCCGGCATGGCGTTATTTTTCTATCTTTTTCAGCCTGTTGTCGGAACGTGGATCATCGGCGGCTGGATTACGGTCGCGCTGATCGTGACCGCGGACGGAGCCCGTCTCGACCTGACGATGCGCGATGCCAATCAGCGGATATTCACCCGCGACGAGTTTCTGCGGCATACCTTTTACTCGGGTCTCAAGGGCGTGGTTTGGGCGCTGCCGGCCCTGCTGTTCATGCCGCTGGCCGATCCGGGCACCAACGCCATCGCGTGGGGCTTCGCCGCGATCATGTTGCTGGTCTCGGCGGTGTCGCGCTACGGGGCGCCGGCGGGAACAGTCCTGTTTTGTATAGTGACCTCGCTCGGCTATGCGACCGGTCTCCTTCTGATCGGTCAAACCGGTCTGGGGATCATCGCGATCATAACGGGCATCTTCGCCACTTCCGGCACCATCGAAGGCGCGCGCGTGGCACTGTCGGCCAAGATCGCCCAATTGGGGATGAACGAGAAGAGCGAAGTCGTCTCGCTGCTGCTGCGCGAATATGAGGATTCGGATGCCGACTGGCTGTTCGAGCTCGATCCGCGTCGCCGACTGCGCTCGGTCTCGCCGCGGCTGGCGGTTGCGCTGGGACAGGAACTGTCCGAAATAGAGGGGCGCAGCTTTCTCGAACTGATTTCGGGCAGCGCCTGGGAGACCGGACGTTTCCCCTCAAGCCTCCACGAATTCGCCGAGAAACTCAAGAAGCGCGAGAATTTCTCCAATCTCGTAGTCGAGGTCATGGTCAACGACGAGCGCCGCTGGTGGGAATTGTCGGGCGCCTCGATCTTCAACGAGGCGGGTGGCTATGCCGGTTTCCGCGGGGTCGGTTCGGATGTCACCACCCAGCGCGAATCCTCCGAGAAGATCGCCTATCTGGCGCGCTTCGACACGCTCACCGCTTTGCCCAACCGGCTGATGCTCAATGAATCGCTGGGCGAGGCGATCGGCTATGCCGCCAAATGGCGCACCCGCTGCGCCTTCCTGATGATCGACCTCGACCGCTTCAAGGCGGTGAACGATTCGCTCGGTCACCTCACCGGCGACCGGCTGCTGGGGCAGGTCGCCGGACGGCTCAAGAGCCTGATGACCGAGAACGAGATCTGCGGCCGCCTGGGCGGCGACGAATTCGGCGTGGTGATCCGCGACGCCGCCGATCGCTCGAAGGTCGAGGCCGTGGCCAAATCGATCATCGAGCATCTGTCCGAACCCTATCAGGTCGATCAGCACGTACTCTATGTCGGTGCCAGTGTCGGCGCGGCATTCGGGCCGCGCGACGGTCGCTCGGTCGAGGAACTGATGCGCAACGCCGATCTGTCGCTCTATCGCGCCAAGGATTCGGGCGGCGGCGAATTCCGCGAGTACGAACCCTCGCTGCACGCTTCGGCCGAGGAACGGCGCCAGCTCGAATTCTCGCTGCGCAACGCGCTCAAGAACGAGGAATTGTCGCTCAACTACCAGCCGGTGGTCGATGCCAACACCGAGGAGGTCGTCAGTTTCGAGGCGCTGGTGCGCTGGAACAGCGATGTCCACGGTCCGGTCAGCCCGGGCAAGTTCATCCCGCTGGCCGAGGATACAAGGCTGATCGTCCCGATCGGCAAATGGGTGATGCAGCAGGCCTGTTGCGAAGCCGCGCAATGGCCCGGACATATCGGCATCAACGTCAACGTCTCGCCCGAGCAGCTGACCGAACCGGATTTCGCGACCAGCGTGGTCCATGCGCTGTCGCACAGCGGTCTGGCGGCCGAACGGCTCGAGATCGAGGTGACCGAGAGCATCTTCCTGCGCGACGCCAATGTGGCCCGCCGCGCGCTGGAACAGGTGATGGCGCTGGGGTGCTCGGTCGCGCTGGACGATTTCGGCACCGGCTATTCCTCGCTCGGCTATCTGCGCAAGCTGCGCTTCTCGACCATCAAGGTCGATCAGACCTTCGTTCAGGGCGCCTCGCAGGCGAGCGCGGAAAGCCTGGCGATCATCAATGCGGTCGTGGCGATGGCGCGCAGCCTGGGGATGACGACCACGGCGGAAGGGGTGGAGACCGCCGAGGAAGCCGAGATGATCCGCTCGATGGGCTGCAACAAGATTCAGGGCTACCATTTCGGGCGCCCGATGCTCGCCGCCGAAGCGCGGCAGGTGTTCGAGCGCGAAGAGGCGCGGCGGCTGGCCTGATCCGGCCCCGGGTTGGCTTCCGAACTGGCGCCGGAGTGCAGCCTCAGGCGTGCACCAGCCCCTTGATCGCATTCTCGAACAGCAGGCGGCCATCGGTCCCGCCATGCGCGGCATCGACCGCGCGCTCGGGGGGCGGCATCATCCCCAGCACGGTGCCGCTCGCATCGAGGATGCCGGCAATATCGCGCT
>JAHJPT010000244.1 GCA_018819685.1 Alphaproteobacteria bacterium | reverse complement strand
GGCAAGACCGCGGTGTTCTTCGGTCTGTCGGGCACCGGCAAGACCACGCTCAGCGCCGACGCCAGCCGCACGCTGATCGGCGACGACGAGCATGGCTGGTCGGATACGGCGGTCTTCAATTTCGAAGGCGGCTGCTACGCCAAGATGATCCGGCTCGACCCCGAGGCCGAGCCCGAAATCTTCGCCACCACCCGCATGGAGGGTACCGTGCTCGAGAATGTGGTGATGAACGAGGACGGCGAGATCGATCTCGACGACAACAGCCTCGCCGAGAACACGCGCGGCGCCTATCCGCTGTCGTCGATCCCCAACACCAGCGCCGAGAATCTCGGCCCGCCGCCGTCCAATGTGATCATGCTGACCGCCGATGCCTTCGGCGTGCTGCCTCCGATCGCGCGGCTGACCCCCGATCAGGCGATGTACCACTTCCTCTCTGGCTACACCGCCAAGGTCGCCGGGACCGAGATCGGCGTCACCGAGCCCCAGGCGACCTTCTCGACCTGTTTCGGCGCTCCCTTCATGCCGCGCCACCCCAGCGTCTATGGCAATCTGCTCAAGAAGCGGATCGCCGAGGGCGGGGCGCAGTGCTGGCTGGTCAACACCGGCTGGACCGGCGGCAAATACGGCACCGGCAAGCGGATGCCGATCAAGGCAACGCGAGCCTTGCTCAATGCCGCGCTCGACGGTTCGCTCAACGATGCGGAATTCCGCAAGGACCCGAACTTCGGGTTCGAGGTGCCGGTCTCGGTGCCGGCGCTGGACGAGGCCGGGCTGGACAGCGCGATCCTCGATCCGCGTACCACTTGGGACGACAAGGACGAATACGACCGGACCGCGCAGAAGCTGGTGCGGTTGTTCGTCGACAATTTCGAACCCTTCGCGGAACACGTCGATCAGGGCGTGCGCGACGCGGCCCCGGTCGCCGCCTAGTATCCGGAGCCGAGACCGAGCCGTATTGGCGGTGTAAAAGGAAACCCCCGCCCGGATACCGGAGCGGGGGTTTCTTAGTAAGTGAGACAAATCCGGTTGGAGAGTAGGGTCATTCGGCGCCCTCCTTGCCGCCGTCGTCGCCATCTGTGCTGATGCTCGCGGTGACGTCGCCGGCGTTGAAGGGAACGCCTTCCTCGGCGGTCGCTAACAGGGCCATCAACATTCGCGCCGAATTGGTCATCTGGCCTCCATGCGGGTTGGCGGCGACGGGAGCCAGCTTTTGGCTGGCCTGTTCGATCTCGCCGAACCGCGCATGCATGACGGCGGCGTTCAGCGCCAGATGATGATCGAAGGGAGCGAGTTCGGACGCCCACTCGAGTGCCTGGCGCGCAGTCTGGTTGGGAGGCTCGTTCTGCTCGGCGAAGCTGCGGTAGTAGTAGATCAGCGGCAAGGGATGGTCGTTCTCGATCGCGTTGAGCGCCGAGAAGGGCGCCATCGCCCGGGCGTAAGCGGCCTTGGAGTCAGGCGCGCTTCCGGCCATCCGGAACAGGGCGAAACCCTTCTGGACATATGCGTTGGCCCGATTGGGATCGACCGCGATCGCCCGGTCCGCGGCGGCGATCGCCTCGGCATCGTTGCCCGCGTCGAATTCGGCTTCCGCCAGCGCGGTCTGGACCCCGGGATCGTCGGGGTATCGACGCGCGATCTTGCGCGCATCCTCGAGCACTTTGCGCGCCGTTTCCCGATCGACGCCGCGTTGCGAGCGGATCCGGACGTCCATCATCTTTGCCTCGCCTTCGGGCAATTCGCGCAGGCGGACCTCGCCGATCGCGATCTTTTCGGCGGGTAGCTTCAAATTGTAGAGCGAACGTCGCTTCAGATAGCGATCGAGGTCCTTTTCGAGCTCGTCGAGATCGCCGAAGGCGGCATTCGCCGCCTCGAGCGCTGCATCGCCCGCGATGATCCGGTTCCCGTATCCGGTCAACTGGCCGCGGCGCGATTCTTCGAAGGTCATGAAGTGGTAGAGCAGCCAGCTGCGGCCGTAAAAGGCATCGTAGCCCTTGCGCTCGCTGCTGTCGTAGAGCGCTGCGTCGAGCAACTCCCTGATCGGGACCTCGTCGGCGAATGCGAGTTCGCCGGCGCGATGTTGCGCAGGCCGGCCCACCTGCACACTGCCGTCGTCGTTGAAGGTCGCAGCGGCGAAGAATTCCGCTGCGCCCTCGCTCAGCCAGCGGGGCATGGCGTAGGACGAACTGGCGATCAGAAAGTGGTGCGCATATTCGTGCAGCAGCACGGTGGTCGAGAAGCTGGGATAGCCGCTTTTCATCTGGATGTTCTGGACGAAGGCGCGCGAGGCGCCGGCCCGGGGCACGTAGAAGCCTGCGATCGAGCGGCTGTTCGTTCCCGCAAGCCGACGAATGTCGCTCTGATTGCCGACCACGAAGATCACCAGCCGGTTGGACGGGCTGGGTTTGGCAATCTCGCGACCGGTCACATATTCGAGCGCCGAGTGATAGCGTTCCAGGTTCTGCGAGAACTCGCGGACGTCCCGCTCGCTGTCGTCGGCATAGATGACGAAGTGATCGCTCGACGCCTCGTACCAGGCGGCGCTGGCCGGCGCTCCGAAGCCGAACAGCGCCATAAGCGACAGAAAAGCGACCACGAATCTCATGCCAAATCCCCCATCCGACGAGGGCAGGCTAAGGCAATTCACCCGTGATGCAAGGCGGATGCGGGGGCCTTGCGCCTCCGCGTGCTATCAAGCAGCCCGGGTCGATGTCGTCTCGATATAGCGCCCGACATTCTTCGCCAGCACATCGAGCGGCGCGTTGCCACCGAGCACCACCGCATCGTTGAAGGCCTTGAAATCGTAGGCCTCGCCCAATTCCGCTTCGGCCCGCGCGCGCTGACGGACGATCTCGCTGTGGCCGACCTTGTAGCCGCAGGCCTGGCCCGGCCAGCTGCAATAGCGGTCGACCTCGGAGGCCACTTCCTCGTATTTGCTCCCGTTGCGCTCGACGAAGAAATTGCGCGCCTGTTCGCGGGTCCAGCGCTTGTGATGCAGCCCGGTATCGACCACCATCCGGCAGGCGCGGAAGGCCAGCGCCTGGAGATAGCCCAGCCGTCCGACCTCGAACTCGTCATAGGCGCCCAACTCGTCGGCGAGCTGTTCGCCATAGAGCGCCCAGCCTTCGGAGAAGGCGTTGAAGGCGAGGATTGAGCGGATCAGCGGCAGGCGATTGGAATATTCGCCCTCCCAGACATGACCCGGGATGGTCTCGTGATAGGTCAGGTCGGCGAGATCGTATTTGCGATGCAGATCGGTGGTGCGCAGATTGATCCACATCCGACCTGGAATCGTGCCATCCTTACTACCCGCACCGCCATAGGCGGCGGGTGCGCCCGGTTCTTCCGACAGCGGCAGGCGGCGGACCTCGAGCTTGGGATCGACCAGCGTGTTGAAGGCGCGCGGTATCTGCGCGGTGATCCAGTCGATCCGTTCGTGGATGAAGTCCATGATCTGCTCGCGCCCCGGATCGCCTTGCGCGAACTGATAGCGCGGATCGCGGCTCAGCGCCTGCATCCGCTCGCCCACGCTACCGCTGGTATAGCCGATTTCGCGCAGGATCGGGTCCATGCGCGCGTGCAGCATCGCGAGTTCCTCAAGGCCGCGCTCGTGCACCTCGTCGGGGCTGAGACTGGTGGTGGTGCTGGCGCGCAGCGCCCAATCGTACCATTCGTCGCCGCGCGGCTGGCTCCACATTCCCGGGTCGCCATCGGCCATGCCTCGCTGGAGCCCGAGTTCGGCCAATTGGCGGGTGAGCGCATCGGCTATCGGTCCGGTGACCAGCGGTTCGGCGCGCGCGGCGAATGCGGGCGGCATTCCCTTGGCGGCGAGGTTCTGGCGCAATTGCGCGACGAACAATTCGCCCGATTGCGCGCTGGCGATCGTGCTCTGCATCTGGTCGATCGCCTTGTCGATCAGGAAGCTGGGCGGGATCACGCCCATCCCGCGCGCTGACTGCATCCGTTCCAGCTCGCCATCGAGCACCCGGGGTAGCGCCTCCAGCCGCGCCATATAGGCATCGGCGTCGCTGCCATCCTCGAGCGGATGGGCGCTGTCCATGAATCGCGGCATGTCGAGATAGGTGCCCACGTTCTGGATCACGACATAGGGAGCGTTGCGCCAGCTGCCGACCGCGACATCGCCATAGGGCAATGCAAAGCCATCGAGCGCGGTCGAATAGGCGCTTTCGACGACATCGAGGCTGGTCACCAGATCGGGATCGAGCCCCTCACGCGGCACCAGGCGCACCCGCTCCAGATCCTGCCGCAGCGTGGCGGCGTAACGATCCTGCCCCGCCTGCGACTGATCTTCCAGCCGCGCGCGCAGATCCGCATGGCGACCGGTGTCGACGCCGAGAGAGGTGGCGCGCTCGGGTTCGTGTTCGAGGAGATTGTAGGCGACCACTTCGAGCAACCGCTCGGCCCCGATCGACTGCGCCTGTGCAATGGCGGCGGGGCGACCGAGGGTGGTGCATCCGCCCAGGGTCAGGGCGGTGGTTGCGCCAAGCCCGACGAGGGCTTGACGGCGGGTGATGGCAAAGCTGGTCTGGGTCATGCCGGGCGGTGTGCGCGACCGGCATTATGCTGTCAAATCAATCGGTATATTGGGGCGGCACCTTGCCGCCGCTGGCGGCCAGTTCGCGCATGGTGCGGCGGTGCAGCCAGAGATTGTCTTCGGCGCTGCCGTCGTAATCGGCGCGGCCAAGCTCATTGGCGAGCGCCTTCCGGCTCTCGTAGTCGGAATCGACGTTGATAAGCTTGAGCAGGTCGACGATCGAGGTGCGCCAGTTGAGGCGGTCGGAACCGGGCATCGAGTCGAGGCTGTTCTCGACGTCGATCCTGTCGTCGGAGGCGCGTTCGGGCTTGGACTGCGCCGCGCTCGCCTCGGCATTGGTCGATCGCGCTCCAGCTTGTGCCGGCGCAGCGACCGTGCGGGTCGCTTGCGCTCTCGCAGGTTCGGGTTCCGTGCCGAAGATCGCATCCTTGATCGAACTGAAGATACCCATGAAAATTGCGCTCCGATTGGCGCATCGCGTTGATGCGCTTGCCAAGCCTCAACGGAACGAGACCCGGGGTGTTCCGCGCGAAACGGGCTTTCGCCGCGCGGCAAGGACTGTCAAGAAGCCGCCATGCTCGACATCGCGCTCTCGATCACCGTCCTCGCCGCCATCGCCTTGCTCGGAGGGGCATGGCTCGCCTGGAAGCGCGGCCAGCGCAAGCAGGCGGGGCTGATGCTGGTGCTGGTCGTGGTAGCGCTGGTCAATGTGGCGATCTGGACTCTCCCCGACGAGGGCGGAACGGCCCCGCTCGACCGGATCGAGCAGGGCGCGGGCCGCTAGCGCAGGGCCGGCCTCAGTCGGGCAATTCCCATCTGACCGCATTGACGAAGCTGCCTGCCACCGCGTCCCCGTTGGAATTGCGCGCGGGTTCGAAGCGGGCGCGCTGCTCGAGCAGGCGGCAGGTCGCGGTATCGAGCGCCGCATGGCCGGTCGAACCGGTGATCGCGCAACCGGTGACGCGCCCATCCGCGGCGATGTCCAGCCGGAAGCGCGCGGTTCCGGTCAGTTCGCGGGCAATCCAGCTCGAACGATAGTCGTTGGTGGTGATCCAGCGCGCGGGATCGTTGCGCGGGCGTGCCCCTAAGGGAGCAACACCGCTCGCGGTCGGCGTGGCGCTCGGCTGTGATGCCGGTACCGCGACCGGGTCCAGGCCCGGTTGCCGGATGATGGTGTGGCGTGGAATGATGATTTCGGTGGTCTCGAACGGGGGTGTCGGCGAAGCGAAGGAGATCGGAGGCTTGGGTGCGACGACGGTATCGCGTGCGTTGCTGGCCTGCTGGCGGGCTTCGGGCTGCGGTTCGGGCGAGGGTTCGGGCGGGGGCGGCTTGGGCAGGTCGATCTGCGCACCGCTCAGCGGCGTGGGCGGGGGCTTCAGCGCGCCCGTAAACGACAGGCCGGTAATCAGCGCGGTGCCGATGGCGGCATGGACCGCCACGACCGCGATCATGCTGGTGGGGGACGGGCGGCGGGTCTGGTCGGCATATGCCATGGTTCAGTCCTCTCTCTTTGCGACCGCCTGTGCGACGAGAGAAGCCGGCGGCCTGCT
>JAHJPT010000243.1 GCA_018819685.1 Alphaproteobacteria bacterium | reverse complement strand
GACCATCCATCTCTACGGCATTCCCACTTGCGACCAACCGGAAAGAGTTGTGCGCGGAAAAGCAGGTCAGGAATTCGCAGGTGGTTGAACGGCAGCTTTCGGGCTCCGCTGCCGGAACGCGCAACGTCCGAAACTGGGTGGATAGCGGAAGTTGTCCTACAGCCTGACTCCTGCCAAACCGATGTTACAAAACGGGAAAGCTCATCATCTGATGGCAACGTCAACATTCATCGCTCAATCCAACATGACGGATCCACCGACATTTATCTCATTTTATAAGGAAATGCCGGGTGGATGGAAGTTAGACTTCAGAGACAGGTCCGGAGAATACATCCCGAATGGAGACTCTTGGGTTGAGAATTTGGACGACCTAGTTATGCAGATTTCTTGCTTCACTAGCGAAGACTTAATTTGGAAGATTGAAGGAGACGAAAAATCCGTCTCTTTCTACGGAGCGGTCCGGTCATGCATCTCGGAATCCATGAAAGCACTTTAGAAATACCGATGTCTATTACTGGGTCGTTTGCTGACAGGCGGCTTTCGTTGCGCTGACGCGAAAAGCTGACATTCAGCGTGGGCACGGTAAAGCCGCCTGCGCCGGAGCGCTCGACTCCGAAAGAGAGCAGGAAAATGAATGGCTAAGCTATCCGTATACGGGATTCCCAATTGCGACACGGTCAAGAAGGCGCGCAAATATCTCGATGCGCGCGGGCTCGACTATGTCTTTCACGACTTCAGGAAGGAGGGTGTCGATCCCGAGCGGCTCGCGCGCTGGATCGAGGCGGAAGGGGTCGATACGGTGCTCAACCGGCGCGGGACCACGTTCCGCAAGCTCGACGAGGCCGACAAGACCGATATCGACGCGGCCAAGGCCGTCACATTGCTGCAAAGCCAGCCGAGCATGATCAAGCGTCCGGTGGTCGAGCATGGGGTCGAACATGCAGGCGGCCTGCTGGTCGGGTTCAAGGAGGATGAATGGGACGCCGCACTCTGATCGCCGCTGTGGCCGCCGCTGGCGCCGCGCTTGCCGCGCTGGTGGCGCCGCCGCTAGCTGCGCAACCCGCGGGCGCTCTGTCGGGTGGGGGCGATATGCTCGTCATCGCGCATCGCGGCGCGAGCGGCGAGCGGCCCGAGCACACGCTGGCCGCCTATGAGCGTGCGATCGATGCGGGCGCCGATTACATCGAGCCCGATCTGGTCGCGACCAGCGACCTTGTGCTGGTCGCGCGGCACGAGAACGAATTGTCGGACACCACCGATGTCGCCTCGCGCGAGGAATTCGACGAGCGTCGCCGCAGCAAGGAGATCGACGGGCAGATGGTCTCGGGCTGGTTCGCCGAGGATTTCACGCTGGCCGAACTGCGCACGCTGCGAACTGTCGAGCGGCTGCCCTCGGTGCGGCCGGGCAATACGCTTTACGATGGGCTCTACCAGATACCGACCTTCGCCGAGATCGTCCGGCTGGTGCGCGCCAAGGAGGCCGAGACCGGCCGCAGCATCGGCCTCTATCCCGAGCTCAAGCACCCCAATTTCCTGCTCCAGAGCGAAGGCATCGACACGGTCGACCTGCTGGTGCTCGCGCTGCGCGAGGCGGGCTATGCGGGCGCCGATGCGCCGGTGTTCGTCCAGAGCTTCGAGGTCGCGCCGCTCCGGCGGCTGGCGCAGCGGACCGATTTCCGGTTGATCCAGCTGGTCGCGCCCGAAGGCGGACCGGCGGACGTACCCTCGCTGAGCTATGCCGAGATGCTCTCCCCCGCCGGTCTGGCCGAGATCGCCACCTATGCCGACGGCATCGGCGCGGCGATTCCGCTGCTGCTCGAAGCCGATGGTCGAGCGACCCCGGTGGTCGCCGATGCCACGGCGGCGGGTCTGGAGGTCCACGCCTGGACGCTGCGCAAGGAGAACGTCTTTCTCCCACCGCCCATGCGCTCGGGCGGCGGCGAGGGCGCGGTGGGCTGCGATGCCAGCCTGTTCGCACTGCTCGAAACGGCGGGAGTGGACGGGGTCTTCGCGGACGATCCGGCGCGTGCGCTCGACTGGCGCGGCGGCGGTGTACAGCCCGGCTGCGCTACGCCGGGTGGCGCGCGGTGAGGATGTAGTTGAGCGCCTTGTCGCCCGACAAATGCAGCCCCTTGTCGGGGCGGTAGCCGATCCCGCTGGTCGTCACCACTTCGAGGCCCGCGGCGCGCAGCAGCGGTTCGAGCTCGTCGGGGGTGATGAAATCGTCCCAGTGATGCGTCCCGCGCGGAACCATGCCGAGCCGTTCGGCGCCCTCGACCAGCAGCAGCCGCGATTGCGCAGTGCGGTTGGGGGTGGAGAGGACCAGCAGCCCGCCGGGCGCCAGCATCGCGGCGAGCTCGGCAATGAAACCGGGCTTGTCGGCGACATGCTCGAGCACTTCGAGACAGGTGACGAGATCGAACCGGCCCAGATCGAGGCTTGCCAGCTCGCCCGCCAGATAGCGAATGTCGAGCCCCGAACCCTCGGCGTGGAGGGCAGCGGCGCGGACGTTTTCGGGCGCCGCATCGACCCCGGTCACGCTGGCGCCAAGCCGGGCCAGCGGTTCGCACAGCAGCCCCGCGCCGCAGCCGACATCGAGCGCAGCCTTGCCCGCCAGCGGGCGGCGGTCGCGGACATCGCCGCCCCAATGCAGGTCGATCCCCTCGCGAATGAAGCGCAGCCGCACCGGATTGAGCCGGTGGAGCATCGCCGAACTGCCCGCGGGGTTCCACCAATCGGCCGCCAACCGGCCGAAATGCTCCGCCTCTTGCGGGCGGATGGTTGCCGCGCCGATAGGATTGCTTCGCGTCCGCGCTGTTGCATCGCTCATGCGCGAACCGTAACAGCGCGCAACGAAGCTTACCAGCAAGAGGTGCGCGCTTGGCACGGATCGTGATGAAATTCGGCGG
>JAHJPT010000242.1 GCA_018819685.1 Alphaproteobacteria bacterium | reverse complement strand
CCACCGAGGTCGCGGTGCTCAGCCTGCGCGGTCTGGCCTACACCACCTCGGTGCGCACCGGCGGCGACAAGATGGACGAGGCGATCGTCTCCTACGTCCGCCGCCACCACAATCTGCTGATCGGCGAATCCACCGCCGAGCGGATCAAGAAGGATTACGGCATCGCCGTCGCTCCCGAAGACGGGATCGGCGAGGCGATCACCATCAAGGGCCGCGATCTGGTCAATGGCGTGCCCAAGGAAATCACCATCAACCAGGGCCATATCGCCGAGGCGCTGAGCGAGCCGATCGGGGCGATCGTCGAAGGCGTCCGGATCGCGCTGGAGAACACCGCGCCCGAACTCGCCGCCGATATCGTCGATCAGGGCATCGTGCTCACCGGTGGCGGCGCGCTGATCCATGGTCTCGACCAATATCTGCGCGAGGAAACCGGGCTTCCGGTCACCATCGCCGAGGATCCGCTCACCTGCGTCGCGGTCGGCACCGGCCGGGCGATGGAAGACGAGCGCTATCGCGGCGTCTTGATGACCGCGTAAAACCAGGGGGAAGACGGCCGCATGGCGCCGACAGGACACCGGCGCTCGAGCTATTCGCGTAAAGCGCAATACAGCCTATTCACCGGCTATATCGCCGCTGGCCTGGGTGCGCTCGTCGGTGCGGTGCTGCTCGGCCTGTCGCTGTGGCAGCCCGGTTTCCTCTCGACCCTGCGCGGCACCGCCAACGATGCGGCCACGCCGGTGACGCAGCCGGTCGCCGCGGCGCGGACCGAGAGCAAGGGCTTCATCGACGCGGTACGCGGCTACTATCGCGCGGGATCGCAGAACGCGGCGCTCAAACGCGAGATGGAACTGGCCCGGATCCGGCTCGCCGAGGGCGCCGCGGTCAAACAGGAAAATCTCCGGCTCAAGGCTCTGCTCGGGCTCCAGGACGAGGAGGTCAAGCCGGTCGCGGTCGCCAGGCTGGTCGGCGCGAGCGCGGCGAGTTCGCGCCGCTTCGCCTATCTCGGCGCCGGACGCGCCGATGGCGTCGCGGTCGGCATGCCGGTGCGCAGCCCGCGCGGGGTGATCGGCCGGATACTCGAGGTCGGCAATCACAGTTCCCGCGTGCTTCTGCTGACCGATCCCGAGAGCGTGCTGCCGGTGCGCCGTGCCGAGGACGAGGTGGTCGCCTTCGCCGAAGGTCGCGGTGACGGGCTGATCCGGATCCGGCTGATCAATCTCGGGCTCAATCCGCTCAAACCCGGCGATCTGTTCGTGACGAGCGGTGCCGGCGGCTATTACCAGCCCGGCGTCGCGGTCGCGATCGCGACTGAAATAACCGACGATGGCGCGCTCGCCCGGATCGTTAGCGATCCCGCGGCGGCCGGCTATGTCGCGGTGCTGCCGATCTTCGAACCCGATGCGGTCGTAGGCGCCGGAACGCCGATCGAGCGCGAACTGGAAGAGTAGGCGTGGACCGCTTCGCCCCGAAGTCCCGCAGCGACGCCTACGGGCGACGCATCAACCGCTCGCACTCGACCGTGGTCGCGACGGTGGTCCCCTATCTGTCGATCCTGATCGCCTCGCTTGTGCCGCTGTTCTTCATCGCCTCGGCGCTGCCGATCGTGCCGCCGCTGGGCTTTCTGATGCTGCTCGCCTGGCGCTTGGTCCGTCCTGGGCTGCTGCCCGTCTGGGCGGGTGCCCCGCTCGGCCTGTTCGACGATCTGTTCAGCGGCCAGCCGCTCGGCAGCGCGATGCTGCTGTGGTCGCTCGCGATGATCGCGATCGAGCTGATCGAGACTCGGTTCCCCTGGCGCAGCTTCGCGCAGGACTGGTTCACGGCGGGTTTAATCCTGCTGGTCTATGTCCCCCTCGCCATGCTCATTTCGGGCGGCGAGCCGACGCTTGCCGCGCTCATCGCACTGGGGCCCCAACTCGTGTTGTCCATTCTCGTATTCCCTCTCTTCGCGCGCCTCGTCGCCCGGCTCGACCAGATGCGGCTGACCCGCTGGCGGGTGGTAGGATGAAGCTGGGTAAAGGCAAACGCGACCACGTCAGCAGCACCACGCTGGATCAGGCCTTCTCCCGCCGCAGCTTCGTCATCGGCGCGGGCATGGGCGGCATCGGGATCCTGCTCGCCGGACGGATGGCCTATATCGCCATCGCCGAAAACGAGAAATACGAGCTCGAATCGGAGAGCAACCGGGTCAATCTGTCGCTGATTCCGCCCCGGCGGGGGTGGATTCTCGATCGCAACGGCGCACCGCTGGCCTCCAACAAGGCCGATTTCCGCGTCGATGTGATCCCCGATCAGCTTGTAAATCCGAAGGCAACTCTGGCGGCGCTGGGCAAGATACTCGACCTCGATGCCGCCACTCTGGCCGATATCAGCAAAAAGGTCGACGAAGCCGCCTCCTTCCAGCCGGTCGAGGTGGCGACGGGTCTGGATTACGAGGATTTCGCGGCGGTCAGCGTGCGGCTTCCCGATCTGCCCGGCGTGGTTCCCCAGCGCGGCTACTCGCGCTTCTACCCCACCGGGCCCAGCGTGGGGCATCTGCTCGGCTATGTCGGCCCGGCCAATGCCGAAGAATACAAGGAAGAGGGCGATCCGCTGCTGATCACGCCGGGCTTCAAGATCGGCAAGGATGCGCTCGAGCAGCAGTTCGAGCAGAATCTGCGCGGCGTGCCCGGAGCGCGCCGCGTGGAGGTGACCGCGTCGGGGCGGATCATCAAGGAGCTGGAGACGCGCGAGGATGTCCAGGGCGCTCCGATCCATCTGACCATCGACGGCCCGCTTCAGGATTATGCCGCCCGTCGGATCGGGCTGGAATCGGGCTCTGCGGTGGTCATGGATTGTCGCACCGGCGACATCCTGTGCATGTCCTCCATGCCCAGCTACGATCCCAACAGCTTTTCCGCCGGCATCGGCAGCGTGGAATATTCGATGCTGCGCGAGGACGAGCGCGTCCCACTGCGCAACAAGGTGCTCAAGGGGCTTTATCCGCCGGGTTCGACGGTCAAGCCGATGGTCTCGATGGCGCTGCTCGAGCAGGGCATCGATCCCTCGGAGCGGGTCCTTTGCACCGGCGGTCTGCGCGTCGGCAACCGGGTGTTCCGCTGCTGGAAGCGCGGCGGCCACGGCATGGTCGATATGGCGGCAGGGATCTACCAGTCGTGCGACGTCTATTTCTACGCAATGGCCCAGCGCACCGGGATGGACCCGATCGCGGTGATGGCGCGGCGCTGCGGGATGGGGCAGGAGTTCGAGCTCCCCGTTACCAGCCAGTTCTATGGCACAGTCCCCGATCCGGCCTGGAAGCTGAAGAAATACGAGCGCGAATGGCAGGCCTACGATACGGTCAACGCCACGATCGGCCAAGGCTACATGCTGGCGAACCCGCTCCAGCTGGCGGTGATGTCGGCACGGATCGCCACCGGCAATCACGTCGAACCAAGGCTCAATCGCAAGACTCCGATCAAGGGCTTCGACGAAGTGAATTTTTCGGACGAGCATGTCCGCTACGTCCGCCAGGCGATGAGCGATGTCGTCAATGGCCCCGGGACCGCCGGGCGCGCCCGCCTGCCGATCGAAACCGTCAAGATGGCGGGCAAGACCGGCACCGCGCAGGTCGTCAGCCTCAGCAATTCCGACGGCCGGACCGGGCCGTGGAAATATCGCGACCACGGCTTGTTCATCTTCTTCGCCCCGTTCGACAATCCGCGCTATGCCGGGGCGGTGGTGATCGAGCATGGGGGCGGTTCGGGCGCGGCCTACCCGATCGCACGCGACATCATGACCTATATGTTCGATCCGGCGAAGGGCATGGAAGCGCTGTCCGCGCTGGAAGAGCAATGGGGCGGCACCGCACAGGAGCGGCTGATCAAGAAATACGCTGCCTATGCTGCGGCGGCGGGAGAAACCGTTCCGCCAGCCCCCTCGCGCAGCGAGGAGATTTTCGATCAGGTCGAGGCCGAGGCGCGGGTGGCCAGTCGCCAGTCGGAACAGATCGCGGATCGCGTGATCGTGCCGCGACCCGAAGCCGACCCGCGCGCCGCCCCGCGGATGCCGCAGCCCGGTACGGGAGTTGAAACAGCGGTGCCGACTGTCGACGCGGTCCTGCCAGAGCCCGCCCCGGTCACGCCGCCCTCCCCCGCGCCGCAGCCATGAGCATCGTCCCGACTCCGGTCGCGCGCCAGCCCTGGGCGATGCTGTTCCCGCTCTTCATCCTGATCGGCTTCGGCGCGCTGGTCCTTTATTCGGCGGCGGGCGGTGGGTGGCAGCCCTATGCCGCGCCGCATCTGGTCCGCTTCGGAGTGTTCCTGGTGATGGCGATCGTCATGACGCTGTTCTCGCCAGCGCTGGCCAAATTCGCCGCCTATCCGGTTTATGTGATCATCCTGCTGCTGCTGGTGCTGGTCGAGGCGATGGGCCAGATCAACGGGGGCAGCCAGCGGTGGCTCAACCTGGGTTTCATGCAATTGCAACCGTCGGAACTGATGAAGCCGGCGATCGTGCTGGCGCTGGCGCGGTTCTACAGCGATCTCCCGGTCGGAATGGTCGCCACCTGGCGTGCACTCATTCCGGCTTCGGTGCTGGTCGGGCTTCCCGTTGCGCTGGTGCTGGTGCAGCCGGATCTGGGGACCTCGCTCGCCATCCTGTTCGGCGGCGGGATTGTGATGTTTCTCGCCGGGCTGCCGATCCGCTGGTTCGCCATCGTCGGCGCTGCGGGCGCGGTACTGGCGCCGCTGGCGTTCTTTTTCGGACTGAAGCCCTATCAGCAACGCCGGGTGACCACACTGCTCGACCCCGCCAGCGATCCGCTGGGTGCGGGCTATCACATCATCCAGTCCAAGATCGCGATCGGCTCGGGCGGGCTGACCGGCAAGGGATTCAACGAAGGCTCGCAAAGCCATCTGCAGTATCTTCCCGAGCCGCACACCGATTTCGTCTTTGCCACCATGGCGGAGGAATGGGGCTTCATCGGCGGGCTGGTGGTGATCGTCTGCTTCGCGCTAATCCTGCGCTGGGGTTTGCTCGTCGCGCGGCGCTCGAAGGACCGCTTCGGCAAACTGCTCGCGGCTGGCATGGCCGCCACGATCTTCTTCTACGTCGCGGTCAATCTGATGATGGTGATGGGGCTCGCGCCGGTGGTGGGCATCCCCCTCCCCTTCATGAGCCACGGGGGTTCCTCGATGCTGACCAATCTGATCTGCATCGGCTCGCTGATGATGGTGAACCGCTGGAACAGCCGCCAGGGAAGTTCCGGACTGACCCGCTAGCGCCAAATCGGGCCCTGCCCGGCAGGAAATCCTCGATCCCAGGGAAAGGGAATGCTGGCCGTCGGCAACCTCTTCTGGCGACCCCCGCCGACAACCAGCCGTCTGGATCCCGGGCCGAGGCGCAATTGGCCCTTCCCATCCTGAAAATGCCCGCTATATGAGCGCCTCCCCGAGTCGGGGTGCCGATGAAAATCCGGCATGTGGACGCATAGCTCAGTTGGTAGAGCAGCTGACTCTTAATCAGCGGGTCCTTGGTTCGAGCCCAAGTGCGTCCACCATTTTCCCATCAATCAGCGATTGGGCCGGGGCGGATAGATCCGCGTTGCCGCTGCCGGGATGTGCGTGCGCAGCCGGCTTCGGTCCGGCGAAGCGCAAGCTGCTGCGAAAACTGTAGCTTTTGCTCCAGAGGAACCGCCTGGTCGCAGGAATACGGTTTCGCCATTCTCTTGTCGTGCTACAGTCCTTGCAAGCCCCGAAGACCTTGGACGCGGGGCGAGTGGTGCGAGTCGCCACGAGTATGAGCCGTGATGTTGAATGCAATTTCGTGGAGTTCCACTATGAAGAAAAGTGTACTTGCCTTGAGTGCTACCGCCGTCGCTGCGATGATCGCCGCGCCGGTTGCCGCAGCCGAGCGTTTTTCGGCTCCTATCGCTGAAGAGAGCGAATTGGGCGGTGACAATGGCGGGCTCATCGTCGGAGCGATCGCTCTGGGTGTCGCAATCGCCGGTGTCCTCATCCTTATCGAGGCGTTCGACGACGACGACGACGCAGCCGTCAGCCCTTGAATTCCAAGAGCCGCTGAGACGGGGGGCGCAAGGGCGACTTTGCGCCCCCTTTCCTTTGGTGCCGCTATTCCGGGCGCGGGGATTGCTGTCATCCCCGCCACCCGTGTCCGGCGGCAGCGGTGGTCGAACACACGCCTGCAGGCGCTTACTCCACGACGTCGGTGATATCGCCCGTAGGGGGCGTCTGGTCTGCCGGAGTGGCGGCTTCCGCGGCAGTCTCGTCTTCGATCCTCGTGACCATCCGATCGTCGCCCGGGTTGCGCATGTCCTCGACTTCGGTCGTCGGGATATCCGCCGGCTCCATGACCTGGACGTCGGGCGTCGTCTGGGTGATCGCCGAGTCCTCCGGATCGCCTGCCGGGTCCCAGAAGACCACCACCAGGACGAATGCGAGTAGCACGAGCAGCGCTGCCCAGATCCACTTGTAGCCTTTTTTCTCTTCAGGGGCTGCATCTGTCATTGGTGTTCACCTCGAGGTTCACTGATTGATCTAAACGTCAGGCGGAGTTGGAGCCTGGAGCAAGGCTCAAACCTCCGCCGCTCACGAACGCACTTGCTTCGAACGTTCCTGATGGACGAACCGGGAAATCAGGGCGTTGTTCCGAAAGCCTGCTGCCCGCAGCGGCAGCTTCGTGCGTCTGTCGAGGCCTGCGGAGGAACGGCACCGCTATCCTCTCGTTAGCAAGCCATGCAGCAAAGCCTTACGAACCCAACGACCCTCCCCACCTATCGCACCGAACCCTGGGACCTTCTCGTCCAGCCCGGTCCGGTGATGGCGACCGCCATCCATGCCGGCCACACCATTCGCGATTCGCTGCGACGCTGGCTGAAGCTCGACGATCAGGGGCGGCTACGCGAAGAGGACCCGCTGACCGACTTCTTTCTCCCCGCGGGGGATACGATCTTTCGCGCCAATCGCTCGCGCTTCGAATTCGATCTCAATCGCCCCGCAGCCAAGGCCGTGACGGTGGATCCCGCCGACACCTGGGGATTGCAGATATGGGACCAGGATCTTCCCCAGGAAGAGATGGATGCTTCGCTCGAACTGCATCGCCGGTTCTATGCGCTGATGAGCGAGCGGGTGGAGGCCATGATTGCCGAATACGGGCAGATCCTCGTGCTCGACATCCACAGCTACAACCATCGTCGCAACGGCGCCGAAGCGCCCGCCGATCCGCAGGCCGAGAGCCCGGATATCGATCTCGGGGCCACCACGCTCGACAAGACGATCTATGGCGGATTGCTCGAAGAGTTCGCGCAGGGGCTGCGTTCGCGCCCGGTCGGAGGCAAATCGCCCGACGTCCGCGTGAACGTGCGTTGGGAAGACGGCGGCAATTTCCCCGAATGGCTCCACGCTACCTATGGCGATGCGGCCTGCGTGATCACCTTGGAATACAAGAAGATCTTCATGGACGAGTGGGGGCGCACCGCCGATATTCTCGCCTTGCAGGACCTGCGGGAAGGGTTTCTCGCCGGAGTCGCCAACGCTCGCAGATGGCTGGCGCAATCGGCGGGTGCGAAATGAGAGAAACGTCCGACGAACAAGGCCACCAGGGGGCGCCGGGACTGTGTTCCGCGGCGATCGCGGTCGATCGGGCGCTCGCCCGGATGGACGAGGAGGTGGATTGGCTCGAGCGCCTCACGCCCGTCAATATCGCCGAGATCTGGGACGGTTTCCGCAGCTCGAACTATCGCCACATGCCCGACAGTCGCTTCAGCGAGGGGCTGGAGAACGATGCGCCCGTGCTACGCCGCGATCTCTTTGCCCTGCCTGTCCGCGAGGTCGAAAACGATCTGCTCCGCGCCCTGCTGCTGGAGAAGCAGCGCGAGATCGATCAGCAGATCGAACTGGTGCGGATGCGCGACAAGGACGGCTTCATTCTCGCCAGCATCGATCTGTTCGGACATGTCGGCGACCGCTTGCTGCAAGACGCACGAAGCCTGCTCGCCGAGGTGCCGCCGGCCGAGCCCGATCCCGACGACGCGGGCGCTGCCGAGATCTGTGCGGCGGCGCGCAACGAGGTGGCGAAATACCGTGCGCGTTACCCCCACTTCGAGTGCGAGGTCGTGGTCGATCCGACCCCGGGAACGTCGCTCTATGTGTCGCACGGCGATTTTCACGTCGCGCATGATTTTCGCACCTCGCATTCGCGGGTCGATCCGCTGATCCAGCATGAGATCGGCACCCACGCCATCACGCGGTACAATGGTCGCAGACAGCCCCTTCACACTCTCGCCGGGGGGCTCGCCGATTACGACGAGCTTCAGGAAGGAGTCGCGGTGCTGGCCGAGTATCTGGCCGGTTATCTTCCGGCGCAGAGATTGCGCACCCTGGCTGCGCGCGTGGTCGCCGCGCATATGGCGGTGGAGGAACGGGCGGGGCCCGAAATCTACGCGTGCCTGGTCGATCAACATAGCATCGATTCCGAAACCGCGTTCGACACTGCCTTGCGCGCCAAGCGCGGCGGCGGGCTGACCAAGGACGCGCTCTATCTCAAGGGCCTGGCGGAACTGCTGGCCTATCTGCGCGAGGGCGGCGATTTCGAGATCCTGTTTCTGGGCAAATTCGCGCTCAAGCATCTCCACAGTTTGGAGACGCTGATCGAGGACGGCATTTTGCACCGACCCGAAGTCTTGCCCTCCTACCTCGACGACCCTGCCGCGCTCGACCGGCTCGCGAAGGCGCGCCAGGTGCCGCTCGCGCAATTCTATCAGGAAAGCACCCCAGCATGACCGACTCCAAACAAAAGGCGAAACCGAAGAGCAAGTCCCCGGGCAAGTCTCCTGGCAAGTCTCCGGGCAATTCTTCGGGCAGGAGCAACGACGCCACGATCAAGATTGCCTTCGTCGTAAACGAGGTCGCGACCGAACAGGACAATTACACGACGATCCGCCTGGCCCGCAAAGCGGTGGCGCGCGGTCACGAGGTGGCGCTGATCGGGCTCGGCGATTTCATCTACGACTGGCAGGACGGCATATGCGCGATGGCGACCATGAGCAAGATCGCCGAGTTCGCAGACGACACCGCCTATCTCGCGCATTTGCAGGATCCGGAGATGGAGCGGACGCGTATCAACCTGTCCGCATACGATATCCTGATGCTGCGCAGCGACCCGGCGGCGGAGCTGACGACGCGCAATTGGGCGCCGTCCTCGGGACTGCTGTTCGCGCAGCTCGCCTCACTGGATCGCACGATCGTGCTCAACGATCCCAACCAGCTGACCGACGCCGTCAACAAAACCTATTTCCAGGGCTTCCCCGGATCGGTCCGACCGGCGACCAGCATCACGCGCGAGCCTGACCAGATCAGCCGCTTCCTTGATGCGCATGGTGGCAAGGGCGTCATCAAACCGTTGCAGGGTTCGGGCGGTCAGGGCGTGTTCCTGATCGACGAAGGCAATCGCCAGAACCTCAATCAGATCGTCGAGGCGGTGATCCGCGACGGCTATGCCATCGTCCAGGAATATCTGCCCGCCGCCGCCGAGGGCGATCTGCGCATGCTCACGCTGAACGGACGCCCGCTCAAGGTGGCCGATACCTACGCCTGCATGCACCGCTTCAGCAAGACCGAGGATCATCGCTCGAACATCTCCGCAGGCGGGGGCGTGGAGATGGTGGAACCGGACGAGACCGCTCTGCGGATCGCCGAGATCGTCGGCCCCAAGCTGATCGACGACGGGATGTATCTGACCGGACTGGACATCGCGGGCGACAAGATGATGGAGCTCAACGTCGATACGCCCGGCGGGATCAACTTCATGGAGGATCTCAGCGGGGTCGATTTCAGCGGCGCGATCCTGGACGATCTCGAACGCAAGGTCCGGTTGCAGCGGCAATATGGCGGAACGCTCACCAATCGGCAGCTGGCGGTGATTTGAGGTTGTGCCGTGTTCGGGATCGGACCTCGCGCAATTGCACCGAGCGGCAATGAGGCTATTCTGAACCCATGGCGCAAGACGACAACGACAACGACGACCGGGACGATTCCGACAAGAGCACGGAATGGGCCGAGTTCCGCACCGACCTGGCCGAAGACCGCACGATCCAGGCGACCGAGCGGACCTTCGCCGGCTGGCTGCGCACCGGCTTCGCCGCCATCGGCGTGGGCATCGCCTTTCACGTCGTGTTCGGCGAATTCGAGCCACCCTGGCTGGCGCAAGCGATCGCCTCGCTGTTCATCGTGCTGGGAATGACGATCGCCTTCACCGCGGAGAGGCGCGCTCGCAGCAGCTTCTCGCGGCTTTCCAGTCACGAGATCGATCGGCCCGAAACCCCCAATATCCGCTGGATGAGCTGGTCGATCATCGTCGGCGGCCTGGCGCTCATCGCCGGAATCTGGATCCTCAACGACGGATCCATCGGCCCTCCAGGCTAGCCGCGACGGCACCGTCGGGGGAACGATGCAGCAGGGGGTGGTTTGACCTTGGGTCCCCCCTAGGCTGTTGGAACACGAAAAATGAATCTCAAACCCCTGAACGAGCAGGTCGTGGTCATAACCGGCGGATCCTCCGGGATCGGCCTTGCCACCGCGCGAATGGCGGCGCGCGAGGGTGCGACGGTGGTGATCGTCGCGCGCGGCGAGGACGGCCTCAAATCCGCCGCCGACCGGATCCGCTCCGCTGGCGGCAAATGCGACTATCTGTGCGCCGATGTCGGATCGCGCGACCAGGTTCGCGGCGTGGTCGAAGCGGTGCTCGAAAAGCACGGTCGTTTCGACACCTGGGTCAGCAATGCCGGCGTCGCGGTCTATACCAAGCTCGAGGATTTGAGCGACGAGGATCACCGCCGGGTGTTCGAGACCAATTACTGGGGCGTCGTCCACTGCGCGACCGAGGCGCTTCCGCACCTTAAGCGGCACGGCGGAGCGCTGATCACCACCGGCTCGATCTCCTCGCAGATGCCCGCCCCGGTCCTCTCGTCCTACACCGCCAGCAAATATGCGGTGAAAGGCTATATCGACTCGCTCCGGCTCGAGCTGATGCACGAGAACGCGCCGGTTTCGGTGACGCTGATCCAACCCAGCGGGATCAACACGCCCTTCGGCGAACACGCGCTCAACCAGATGGAGGGCCGCGCGATGGTACCGCCGCCGGTCTATTCGCCCGATCTGGTCGCCGAGGCGATCTGCCGCGCCGCCCAGCACCCGACCCGCGACAAGATCGTGGGCGGCGCGGGGCGGTCGATGACCCTGCTTGCCAATCTCGCACCCGGGCTCGCCGATCGGGTCTTCTCATCGGCATTCTTCAAGCTGGCTCTCGACAAGGACAATCCCAAACGGGCGGGCGACGGGGGCTTCCATCGGTCGGGCGGCGAAGGCGATATCTATGGCGATCAGAGCGAATGGATGCGCGAAACGAGCGTCTATTCGAAGCTGCGCCGGCACCCGGCCCTCTCCGCGGTCGCACTGCTCGGTCTGGGCACGGGTCTGCTGGGATGGCTGCAGAAACGTCGTTCCTGAAGATGCGAGCGCGCCCAGCCGATCGGGGGTGATCGCGAGCACCCATCCCTGCAGCGAGGCGGCGAATGGCCCTGCCGACCAAGGCAATCCGGCTTCAACGCTTCACAATCGCGGCTGGGCTGGTATCAGCGGGCCGCAGGCGGGAATGGTCGGAAGAATGCAGTTTTGGGATCTATGACGATAATCCGGGCCCTGGCGTGGCTGGCACTGATCGCGCTGGCGATGCCTGCGTCGGCCCAGCTCGTCCAGCAACCGGAAGTGGAAGAGACGACGCCCGCCGATCTGTTCGGCCGCGAGACGCCGCGCTCCGCAGTCACCGGGCTCATCAGGGCGCTCGCCGAGGCCGATTACACCCGCGCGGCGCAATATCTCTCCTCCGCTGGTCCCGACGATTCCGCCAGTCTCGAGCAGGCCGCCGAGCAGGCGCGCCAGTTGCAGGCCGCGCTGGACAGCGGGGGTAGTCTGCTGCCTTTCAGCGTGCTCTCCAACGACGCCACCGGGCGCCTCGACGACGGCCTGCCCCCTGCGAGCGAGCGGGTGGGCACCCTCCCCGGCGATGCGGACGCACCGATCCTGCTGGAACGCAGCGAAGGTCTCGAGGGTCAGGAAATCTGGCGCGTTTCTGAAGATACGCTCGAGGCGATCGATACGCTGGTGCCGGCAGCCGAAGACCTCCCTGCAGCCGACGCCGAGGCAACGCCGATCATTGCTGGCGCACCGCTTGCAGACTGGTTGCTGCTGCTCGGCATCGCGGCGGGCAGCTTTCTCCTGCTGTGGGTGCTCTCGGCGGCAATCCTCGCGCTGATGCGGGCTGCCGTTGCGGACACGGAAGAGAGCACAGCCTATCGCCTGGTTCGCGCCGCCTTGCCGCCGCTCAGCCTGTTTTTAGCGGTCGTGGGCTTCAATCTGTGGGCCGGCAGCGTCGAGGCTTCAATCGTCGCCCGGCAGACCTTGCTGCGCTATATCGGGATCGTCGCCTGGATCGCGCTCGCGTGGTTCGCGCTGCGACTGGTCGATGCGATCGCGCATCTGGCCACCAACAGGATGGAGCGGCAGCAAAGGCGGCAGGGCGCGTCGATCGTCGCCCTGGCGCGGCGCGCGGCAAAGCTGGCGCTGCTCGCGATCGCATTCGTCGCCATTCTGGACACTTTCGGTTTCGATGTGACCGCCGGCGTCGCTGCGCTCGGCATCGGCGGACTGGCGCTGGCGCTGGGTGCCCAGAAGACGGTCGAGAACCTCGTCGGCAGCGTGACGGTGATCGCCGACAAGCCGGTCGAGGTCGGCGATTTCTGCCGCGTCGGCGACGTGATCGGAACGGTGGAGGATGTCGGCATGCGCTCGACCCGGGTCCGCACGCTCGAGCGCACCCTCGTCACCATCCCCAATGGCGACTTCTCCTCGCGCGAGATCGAGAATTACGCCAAGCGCGACCGGTTCCTGTTCAATCCGACGATCGGGGTGGAATACGGTATCTCTTCGGCCAAGCTGCGCGAGGGGGTCGAGATCATCGAGCAGGTCCTGATCGATCACGAGCTGGTCGAGAACGACGGCCTGCGCGCGCGCTTTGCGGACTTCGGGGCGAGTTCGCTGGATATCGAGGTGTTCGCCTATATCACGGTGATCGACTTCGCAGAGAGCCGCTTCATCCGGCAGGAGCTGATGCTCGAGATATTCGCGCGACTGGAGGAGGCGGGCCTGTCGATCGCCTTCCCGACGCGGACGGTCCATCTCGTCACCGAGGAGTGATTTGCGAGCAAGGAAAGCGCTTCGTTTCAACGGCGTTGAGGCCGGCGTTGTGACCGGGCGGTGCGGCAGATCCCGGTCTCGACCCGGGCGTACCCTCGATCGCCTAGCCAGCAACGCCATGATCATAGTAAGCCAGCGCGGTGATCCCCCGTCCGCCCAACAGATCCTGGTCGTGCATTCGTGATTGAAGCGTTTCTGGTCCAGCATAGCGCCTATATCGGCCTCGCGCTGCTGGTCGCCACGCTCGTCGCCTTCACGACGGAGCGCTATCCTCCCGTGGTGGTCGCCGTGCTGGGCGGAGTGGCGATGCTCGCGCTGGGCTACCTGCCGACCGATCAACTGGGCAGCGTGTTCGGCAATCCCGCTCCGGTCACCATCGCGGCGATGTTCGTCCTCAGCGGCGCTCTGCTGCGAACCGGAGCGCTGGAGGGGGTCACCGGGTGGGTGATCCGGCGCACCTTGCGCCGGCCCCGCCTCGCGATCGCGGAGATCGGCAGCGGCACTCTGTTCGCTTCCGCCTTCATGAACAACACGCCGGTCGTGATCGTGATGATCCCGATCGTGAAGCGGCTTGCACGGATACTCAAGATCTCGGCGACGCGGCTGCTCATGCCGCTGTCGTACGTGTCGATCCTGGGCGGGACGCTGACTCTGGTGGGAACCTCGACCAATCTCCTGGTCGACGGCATTGCGCGGCAGGAAGGGCAGCTGGCCTTCGGCATCTTCGATATCACGCTGGTCGGGCTGGTGGCGGCGGCCGCCGGTCTGGCCCTCTTGGGAGTGCTTGGGCCCAAGCTGCTGCCCGACAGACCCGAGCGCATGTTCGACGAGGAAAGCGAGAGCGACGTCTATCTCTCCCATCTGCTCGTGCTTGAGCAGAGCCATCTTGTCGGGCTGGTGCTCGACGAGATTCCGCTCAGCCGCAGGCCCGGGATCAATGTGGTCTCGATCCGGCGGGGCGCCGAAATGAACAGGCGCGACCTGGGTTCGTGGAGGCTGGAGGCAGGCGATCAGCTGGTGATTTCGGCCAGCCCCGCCGAACTGGCATCGCTGGCGGAATCAAGCGATTTCGCTACCGGGCTGACCGGCCTCGGCGGCAGCGTCGCAACCGCCGGCCCGGCCCGCCCCGAGGACCTGCGGCTGATCGAGGCCGTGATCTCGCCTTCGCACCCGATCATCGGCCGCCGCCTTTCGCAGATTCCGCTGCTGTCCCGGCTCAAGGTTCGGATCCTGGGGCTTTCCCGCCCGAGGCATGTGGCGGGCCCCGACCTTGGCACGGCGCGGGTGCGGCCGGGAGACCGGCTGCTCATCGCAGCAGGGGCGGACGCGGCGCTGTCGCTCAAGCGGAACATGGGCTTCGCGGTGGTCGACGACGCGCAGGCGGTACCCTTCCGCCGCGCCAAGGCGCCGATCGCGCTGGCGACGATCGCCTTCGTGGTAATTTGCGCTGCCGTTTTCGGAATGCCGATCGAGGCCTTGGCCCTTGGCGGCGTGGCGATCGTCCTCGCAACGAGATGCATCGAACCCGAAGAGGCATGGAGTTCGATCGACGGCGACGTTCTGGTCCTGATCTTCGCCATGCTGGCGTTCGGACTGGGGCTGGCGAATGCCGGCACGATCGAGCTGATCGTCGGGTTTCTCGAGCCGATGCTGCTGGGCGCTTCCCCGCTCGCGGTCCTGATCGCCGTCTATGCGATAACCTCCGTTCTCACGGCGACGGTCACCAACAATGCGGTCGCGGTGATCATGACCCCGCTGGTCATCGAACTCGGGGCCGCAACCGGGGGCGATCCGCGCCAGTTGCTGGTTGCGGTGATGTTCGCGGCCAGCGCCAGCTTTGCCACGCCCATCGGCTACCAGACCAATACGCTGGTATATGGCGCCGCCAACTATCGTTTCACCGACTTTATAAAGATTGGTCTGCCGATGACCTTCGTGGTCGGGGCAGCCGCCTGCCTGGCGATAACGGTGTTTATCTAGCGCACTCTCGGAAAGGATTGCGGCTCGATCACCGTTCGATGTGACAGGCGCTTGCTCTAACACATTATGATGTGATAGCGGGATCTCATGAACACCACCGTCCAACGGGTCCGCGCCCTGATCGCGGACGGAACCATGACCCGCGCCGGCCTCGCCCGCGCTGCCGGGCTCCACGCCAACACGCTGCGCGATTGCGCGCTGGAGAGCTGGAACCCCACCTCCGACACGCTGCGCAAGCTCGATCTCTTTCTCGATGCCAATGACGAGACCCCGGTGCTCGTCGGGATCGAGGAAATCATCAACGAGGCCCGCAACGGGCGGATGTATGTGCTGGTCGACGACGAGGATCGCGAGAACGAGGGCGATCTGATCGTGCCCGCGCAGATGGCAACCCCCGAAGCGATCAATTTCATGGCCACTCACGGTCGCGGGCTGATCTGCCTCTCGCTCGACCGCCGACGTGTGGATGCGCTCGGGCTCGAGCCGATGACGCGCAACAATCGCGAGAGCATGCAGACCGCCTTCACGATCTCGATCGAGGCGCGCGAGGGCGTGACCACGGGGATATCCGCCGCCGACCGCGCGCGCACCGTCTCGGTGGCGATCGATTCGACCAAGGGGCCGGACGACATCGTCACCCCCGGTCACGTTTTTCCCCTCGCAGCGCGCGATGGTGGCGTACTGGTTCGCGCCGGTCATACCGAGGCCGCGGTCGATATTTCGCGGCTCGCAGGGCTCAACCCCTCGGGCGTGATCTGCGAGATCATGAACGAGGACGGGACCATGGCGCGGCTCGACGATCTGGTCGCTTTCGCGCGCAAGCACGGGCTCAAGATCGGCACCATCCGCGATCTGATCGAATACCGCATGCGCAACGATCATCTCGTCGAACAGGTGAGCGAAAGCGCGCTGACCTCGGATTACGGCGGCGACTGGCGCGCGATGACCTATCGCAGCAAGGTCGGCGGCGCGACGCATGTCGTACTGCAGAAGGGCCATGTCGATCCCGAACTGCCGACGCTGGTGCGGATGCATTCGATCTCGATCTTCGACGACATCTTGGGCCAATCGGGTCCGCGCAAGCGCACCTTGCAGCGCTCGATGGCGGCGATCGGCGAACACGGCAGCGGGGTGATCGTGTGCATCATGCCCGACCGGCCCGAGCAATTGCAGGCCGAGATCGCCCGCACCCCTCACGCCAGTGGCGAGTTGCGCGACTACGGCATCGGTGCGCAGATCCTGGTCGACCGCGGGGTCAGCGACATGATCCTGCTGAGCGATCACGAGAAGACCGTCGTCGGGCTGGAAGGCTACGGCCTCAGCGTCACCGGCCAGCACCCCATCCCCGCCTGAACGGAGCCCGAAACATGGCCAATTTCCTCATCGTCGAGGCGCGCTTCTACGACGAATTCAACGATCTGCTGATTGCCGGCGCGAGGACTGCGCTGGAGGACGCAGGTCATTCGACAGAGGTGCTGAGGGTGCCGGGCGCGCTGGAGATACCCGGTGCGATCTCGCTGGCGGCGGAGGATGCGCGCTACGACGGCTTCGTCGCGCTGGGCGTGGTGATCCGCGGCGAAACCTATCATTTCGAGATCGTCGCCGGCGAAAGCGCGCGCGGGATCATGGCGCTGACGATGGACGGGATCGCGATCGGCAACGGCATCCTCACCGTCGAGAACGACGCGCAGGCGCGGGTGCGCGCCGATCCGGCGCAGAAGGACAAGGGCGGCGAAGCGGCAAGGGCCGCGATCGCGCTGCTCGAACTGGCGGACCGCTTCGGCGCCTAGGGCGCACCGTCGAGCACCTGCTCGAGCCCGAGCGGGGAGAAGGGTCCGATCACCAGCTGTTCGAACACCCCGATGCCTTCGACATCGGCACCATCGACATCGACGCCTGTCACCGCCACCGGCATCTGCACATGCAGGTTTTCGGGCGCGAGCGGATCGAGGCCGGCTAGATCGATATCCTCGCGCTCGGCTTTCGAAGCGCCGTGGTGGATGCCGTGGCCCCATTCGGGATGGGTGTAGCCCAGCCCGCGCATCTGGAAACGACCGAGCGGCTCGAACTTGAGCTGCTCGGCCGCTCCCTTGACCGCCAGCGACAGCGTGCCGCCGATCGGCCATCGCGTGCCGCTGGCAAGCCGCGCGCGCATCCCCCCCGCACCCTCGTTGAGTCCCGCCTCTTCGGCCCCGTCGGGTGCCCAGACCGCACGGGTGTTCCAGGCCTGGCCATGGCTGTCGGCATTGACGTGGAAGAACAGGCTGCCGTCGGGGAAATTGATCGGGGTCCATTGCCAGAAGAAACCGGGCAAAGGATGGCCGGGGATCGGCTGCGCATCGCGCGCGCCCACCGGGCGGACGCCCCAGCTGCGGTCGCGCGTGCCGCAGGTGCCCGGCGTCAGTTCGCGCCGGTCGCCGTCGACCTCGATCCAGCCCTCGTAATGGCCGTTCTGCGTCATGCGCGTGTAATCCATGAAGGCGCGCGGGCCGATCCGATGGATGAAGCGTGGTTCCTCGATCGGAAAGGAGCGCCCGCTGAAGACCACTTCCGCAGCTATCCCCTCGAACGGCTCGAGCCGCACCTTGAGGCGCTTCAGGGGCTCGATGACCTCGATATGGAAGGGGCCGACCGAGAGATCCATCCGCTCCATGCCCAGTTCCCGGCTCGCATGGATGCAATGCTGGACCCCATCGCGGACGACGTTGAAATGTGCGTCGATGATATCGAGGTGCGGATAGACGCCGAGCGCCGCGGCGAAGAAGCCGCTGCCGTCAGGCGCGTAGCCGTTGAAGAAATAGCGGTCGTAGAAATTGCGATCGGTGCCTGCAAAGGCGACCGGCTCCGGCGTCTGGTGGATCGGGAATTCGTCGCCCCTGGACAAGACCATCAGTTCTCTCCCCTCAAGACGGCGATACTGCCATGCTCCAGAGCCAGCGAACAGGCCCCGCGTGCCATCGACAGGAAATTGGCATCGCCGCGCTCGGTGCGTTCGACAAAGGCGGCGCTGAACACCGCGGTTGAGACGCCATGGAGTGCGCCAAGGCGATAGTCTTGCTCGATATCCCCGCGAGACAGTTCGACACCGCGCGCCGCCATTTCATCGAGGTAGAGATCGAGCAATTCGCTTTCGTGCTTGCGCCACATCGCCTCGCCGAGCCCGCAGCCGAGGAAATAGGCGACATCGGTCATCGCGTGGCCGATGGCAGCGGTCTGCCAGTCGAGCACCGCGACCGGCTCCTGCCCGCCGCGGATATCGAACAGCATGTTGTCGAGCCGGAAATCGCCATGGACGAGGCATTGCGGCGGCTCGCCGCGGATGAAGTACCGCTCGCTCAACTCTGCCAGTTCGTCGCACAGCGCCATCAGGGCCGGATCGAGAATATCGCCGTAACGCTCGCGGAATATGGCCTGCGCCTGCGGATACATTTGCGCGATCCGCTCGGCCTGTCCTGGAGGCGGTTGCAGCCATGCCGCCTCGAGCAGATCCGCCCTGCCCCAGCTCGGTGCGTGGATCGCCGCGGCCTGGCGGATCGCGGCTTTCGCGTCATCGGAGCTGCAACTGGCGATCTGGTCGCCTTGCCGCGCCGGCCCGAGATCCTCGAACAGCAGGATGAAATCCGCTCCGTCCTCCGCGACAGCGGCGAAATGCACCTGCGGAACCCGCACTTCGAGCAGCGGCACCGCCTGCCGGTAGAATTCCACCTCCTTGCGATAGAGACCGAACATCGCGGCCGTTCCGCGGCTCGTCGCATCCTCGGCGGGAAATTTCGCCGCAAGCGTCTGAGTCTCGGGCAAATCCCGAAAGCTGATCGTGTATCTAACGCTGTCGCCGACCTGGCCCGTCCCGATCGGTTTCCATTCGACTCCGGCGACGGATCTGCCGAGCACCCGGCCGAGCCAATCGGGCGTAACCGCATCGGGATGCGTGGGAAATTCTGCCAAGCCGCTTTCCTCCCTGCAGGCAGCCCTTATTGGGCTTGTCCTTGCTGATGGGTGGAACGCTAGTCGGGACGATGCGTCCTGACAATCATGCAGGAGGGAACGAGACAATGAACGGACCGATCGACTGGATCGCCTCGATCGGCACGGTGTTGGCTGCCTCGCTGATCGCTTTCGACCTGGGTCGCCGCGCTACCGCCTGGGGCTTCGTGCTGTTCTGCGTGGTGGCGGTGCTTTGGATCTATATCGGCCTGACTTCCGACGCGATCCCGCTGGCGCTGATGAACGGCGTGCTGCTGCTGATCAATGCTTGGGGCGTGTGGCAATACTGGTTTCACCCCAAGAACCGCGCCGAACAGAGCTGATCCGCTCAATTCGGGCGCGACCCAGAAGCGGGTGTGGCAGATTACCGCTTGTTCGCGCCGAAACAGGCCTTCCCCGCATAGCGGGCGCTGTTGCCGAGTTCTTCCTCGATGCGGATCAGCTGGTTGTATTTGGCGAGCCGGTCCGAGCGGGCCAGCGAGCCGGTCTTGATCTGCCCGCAATTGGTGGCCACCGCGAGATCGGCGATGGTCGCATCCTCGGTTTCCCCCGAGCGGTGGCTCATCACCGAGGTGTAGCCCGCGCGCGTCGCGATATCGACCGCATCGAGCGTTTCGGACAGCGTCCCGATCTGGTTGACCTTGACCAGCAGCGAATTGGCGAGGCCGCGCCCGATCCCGTCGGTCAGACGTGTCGGATTGGTCACGAACAGATCGTCGCCGACCAGCTGGACCGTGTCGCCGATCCGGTCGGTCAGCGCCTTCCAGCCTTCGAAATCGTCCTCGGCCATCCCGTCCTCGATCGAGCGGATGGGATAGTCGCGGCACAGCCGGTCGAGATATTCGGCCATCTCGACGCCATCGAGCGACAGCTTCTCGCCCGAGATCTCGTAGCGACCGTTGCGGTAGAATTCGGTGGCGGCGCAATCGAGCGCAAGGACGACGTCCGTGCCCGGCTCGAACCCGGCGGTGCGGATCGATTCCATGATGAAATCGAGCGCGTCGCGGGTGCTGGCAAGGTCGGGCGCGAAGCCGCCCTCGTCGCCGACCGAGGTGGACAGACCCTTTTGCGCCAGTCCCTTCTTGAGCGTGTGGAAGATCTCCGCGCCCCAGCGCACGCCCTCGGCAAGGTTTTCGGCGCCCACCGGCATGACCATGAATTCCTGGATGTCGATGGGATTGTCGGCATGCTCGCCGCCGTTGATGATGTTCATCATCGGCACCGGGAGCAGATGCGCCGACACGCCGCCGATGTAGGAATAGAGCGGCAGCCCGCGCGCATTGGCCGCCGCCTTGGCGACCGCGAGGCTGGTGCCCAGGATCGCATTGGCGCCGATGCGGCTCTTGTTCTGGGTCCCGTCGAGCTCGATCATCGCCATGTCGATGTCCCGCTGGTCCTCCGCGTCGAGCCCGAGGATCGCATCGGCAATCTCGGTGTTGGCGGCTTCGACCGCCTTTCGGACGCCTTTGCCATGATAGCGGCTATCGTCGCCGTCGCGCAGTTCGACCGCCTCGTGCGCCCCGGTCGAGGCCCCCGAAGGTACCGCCGCGCGCCCGAAGCTGCCATCGTCGAGCAGCACATCGACCTCGACCGTGGGATTGCCGCGGCTGTCGAGGATCTCGCGGGCGTGCAAGTCGATTATCAGGGTCATTTCGGCGGACTCCGTCGATGTGTTGCAATTCTCTAATACACCCCCAGATGGGGATTCGGGTCGCTCTATGCTGCGGAACAAAGCACCGCAAGTTGCGTTGCAATATCGAAGTCCGAGCCCTCTGGGGTGTCCGGACCAGAACGAACGATCGAGGGGTATGACCGATGGCAAAAACGCCCGATAACAATAGTGCAAAGGCGTCGACCAAGTCCGCAAGCAAGAAAACCAGCGCCGCCAAGCCGCGCAAGACCGTGGCGAAGACCGACACAGCGAAGGAGACCGCACCCATGACCAACACCGCAACCACCACCACTCCCGCAACGCCTGCCACTTCGGCGGGCACGAACACTTCCGCTACCGGCGGCAGCGAGCACCGGGCCGAGGCCAAGACGCGCTTCAACGCCGCAGTCCAGGAAGCCAAGGCAGGGGCTGCCGCGCTGCGCGCCGAAGCCGGCGAGCGCGCCAATGCCTATCGCAGCCAGGCGCGCGGCAAGAGCGATTCGCTCGCCGCCGATGCCAAGGGCTATGGCGAGGAAGCCAAGACCAAGGGTCGCGAACTCGCCAATGAAGGCAAGGCGAAGCTGAGCGGTGGAATCGCCTCGCTCAGCCGGATGGTTGCCGACAACGCCCATGTTGTCGATGAGAAACTCGGCGCGCAATATGGCGATTACGCCCGCACCGCATCGCGCTCGCTCGACGACACGGCGAACCGGCTCGATCAGAAGTCGCTCGACGAGCTGACCGAGGATGGCCGCGAATTCGTCCGCAAGAGCCCGGGCCTGGCGATCGGCATGGCCGCGGTCGCGGGATACATGCTCTCGCGCATCTTTGGCGGCTCGCGTCGCTGATCGCGCGCAGGACCGGAAGATGACGGCATTGGACAGCGAAACCGAACCGAGGCAGTCGCCTGTCGGCACCGCCGATCTGCCCGAGCAATATGAGGGCGAGGAGAGGGAGGCTGGTCCTCCCCCTCCGTCCCTCTTCGACGATCTGGTGGCACTGTTCGACGACGGGAAAACCTACGCGCAGGCCGAGCTCGCCTATCAAAAGAGCCGCGCCGGTTTTGTCGCCAACCGGGTCAAGTTCCTCGTCGCCTATGGCGCTGCGGCGTTGGGGGTGTTCCACCTCGCGCTTATCGCGTTGACCGTCGGTCTGGTCATCGCCTTGATACCCTTGGTCGGTCCGTGGTTGGCAACCGCGATCGTGACCCTGGCGCTTGTCGTCGTGGGCGTGGTGTTGCTGAGCATGATGAAGAAGAAGGTCGACGATATCCGCTCGGCCTTGGCGGAGGATCACGAATGAGTGCGCTTCGAATCCGCATGCTCGAAGATCGCCATTTGCGCAATTCGGCCAAGGCTCTCGTCGAGGCAGACATTGCGCATATCAAGAGCGATCTCGCCGAACGCGGCCTCGGCGCGCGCGCTGCCGACCGCATCGCGGACGGCGCGAGCGAGGTCTACGACGAGGCTGTCGAGGTGGCGTCGGACAACAAGGGCGCGCTGGCCGCGCTGATCGCGGCCCTGGTGCTGTGGTTCGCACGCAATCCCATTCTCGATGCGCTTTTCGCGAGTGACAACGACGATCCCGACGAGGGGTACGACGACGGCAGCGATGACAATCCTTACGATGACGAGCGCTCCTATGACGACGCGGAACAAGAAAGCCGCTGGCGCCGTTGAACGAACAGACACAAATTCGGAGAATCCCATGAGTGAAGAGACAGGAACCAAAATCCTGACCGACCAGGAAAAGCGCGCGGAGCTGCGCGAGAAGATCGGCGCCGCCGAACAGCGCAACGAAGATCGCGGTGTTGCCGAGATCGCGCGAGACGCCGCCGATACGATCACCGGGTTTGCCCGGCGCCATCCGCTCGCGACGGTCGCCGGCGCGATCGGCCTCGGCCTCGCAATCGGCGCGATGACCCGGCCCGGTCGTCGGCTGACGCGACGCACCGGCGCGTTCGCCGCAATGGCTGCGGACACCGCCCTCGCCTACGGCCTCGATGCTTTCGACCGCGCCGGTACCGCGACCTCGGCAGCAGCGCGCGCCGGCTCGGACGGGTTGCAGGATCTCGGCGACTCGCTGAGTTCGGCAGCGCGGAGCATGCGCCGCGAGGCGGCCTATCGCGCGGATGGCGTCGGTGACGCGCTGCGCAGCACCAAACGTCGTGCCGGTCGCAAGGCTTCGCGCACGGTACGTGACCTGCGTTCGCACCTCGACCACTGATTTCCGGCCCCGTCCGGTTCCTGCCGGACGCAATTTTCCGAGCGGCGTGACGGGCTTGCCTGTCGCGCCGCTTGCTTTATGGGCCGCGTCATTTCCCTCCCCCAGGATGAAAGCCGATCGCCATGGAAGAAACCACCGCCAAACAGCCGCTCTATCTCGTGATGGGTGGCCGCGTCGCCGATCCGCGCAGCATGGAGTTCAAGGATCCCGAGAGCATTCACGTCGCGGGCGTCTATGGCGATTACGAGGCCGCCGTCGAAGCGTGGCGCGCCAATGCGCAGCGCACGGTCGACGATGCCGAGATGAAATACGTCGTCGTCCACCTGCACAAGCTGCTCAATCCCAAGGCTTAATGCCCGAGCCAATGTTCGCCGGCCTGAACAGGTGAACTATTCGATACGGTCGTTCCGGCCAGATGATGCCGAGATGTTGGCGGAGCTTACCGTCGCCGCCGTTTGGACGATCGGCGGAGGGTCCTATTCGGAAGAACAGGTGGCAGCCTGGGCCGCATTTCACACCGAGCCCGCTCGCTTCCGTGCGCGTGCGCTGGCGGGGGCGCTGATCCTCGTTGCAGTCGACGACCGGGACAGGTCGGTCGCCCACGCGGTGCTGGAACCTGAGGGTCATCTCGATCAGCTCTACTGCCACCCCGACCATTCGCGACGAGGCTTGGCCGATCGATTGCTAGCCGCAGCGGAACAGCATGCTCGTGAAAGGGGCGTCGTTCGCCTCTACACCGAAGCGAGCGAACTCGCCCGGCCCGCATTCGAACGGGCCGGCTATGCAGTCACGCATCGGCGAGATTTCACCATCGCTTATCGCAACCGGCGCGTGCCGATCCACAATTACGCGATGGAAAAGTCGCTCAGATGAATTCGATCTTCTCGACGAGGTAGAACTTGTCGCCCGAAGGCACCGTCACCTCGACCTCGTCATCGACGCGCTTGCCGATCAGTGCGCGGCCGATTGGCGAATTGTAGGAGATGCGGCCCTTGCTTGCATCGGCCTCGACCACGCCGACGATCTGGTATTTGACCGGCTTGTCGTTCTCGTCGAGCAGCGTGACGGTCGCGCCGAACTGGATCCGGTCGCCGGTGAGGGTGGTCGGATCGATGATCTGGGCGCGGGTCACCTTGTCTTCGATGTCCGCGATATTCATCTCGATCTGGCCCTGGCGCTCCTTCGCGGCATGGTATTCCGCGTTTTCGGACAGGTCGCCATGCGCGCGCGCTTCCTCGATGGCGTCGACCACGCGCGGGCGCTCTTCGCGCAGGGCCCTGAGATCGGTCATGAGCTTGTCATAACCGTCGGCGAGCATCGGTACCTTATCCATGCGGACCAGTGTCCTTCCTGTCTGTCGATCTGTTTCGGCGATCTGTTCTGGCGATTCCGGCAATTCGCGGCTGCGCCGCTCGGGGGAGCGGGTCGATCAGCGCGGAATGTCCGGAAGGGGAATTGTCAGCTAACTATAATAGTCTTGCAGCGAGCGCACTTCAAGCGCGTCGGGCTTAACTTCCGCGATCGCGCGCGCCACCGCCAGCGAGGCGGCCGCAGTGGTGTAGGAAGGCACCTTGCGATCCAGCGCTGAGGCGCGGATCGATTGCGAGTCGAGCAGCGACTGCCAGCCTTCGGTGGTGTTGAAGATCAGATCGACCTCGCCGTCGATGATCGCATCGACCACATGGGGACGCCCCTCGGCCACCTTGTTGACCCGGGTGACCGCGAGACCCTGCTCGGCCAGATAGCTCTGCGTCCCCTCGGTCGCGATGATCGCGAAGCCCTGTTCGATCAGCGTCCGGACGGCGGGGACGATCACCGGCTTGTCGCTGTCCTTGACCGAGACGAACACCGTGCCCGAGCGCGGCAGGCTCATCCCAGCGCCCATCTGCGACTTGAGGAAGGCGGCGGGGAAATCGGCATCGATCCCCATCACCTCGCCGGTGCTCTTCATCTCGGGGGTGAGGACCGGGTCGGAGCCGGGGAAGCGCGCGAAGGGGAACACCGCCTCTTTCACGCTCATATGGGCCGGGCGGATATCGAAGGGCTCGAAATTGGACAGCGGTTCGCCCGCCATGACTCGAGCGGCGATCTTGGCAACCGGGCGGCCGATCGCCTTGGCGACGAAGGGCACCGTGCGGCTCGCGCGCGGGTTGACCTCGATCAGGAACACTTCCTGGCCGTCGGGTCCGTCCTGCACCGCGAACTGGACGTTCATCAAGCCGCGCACATCGAGCGCGAGCGCCAGCTGATGCGCCTGGCGTTCCATCTCCGCAACGATCTCGTCGGAGAGACTGTAGGGCGGCAGCGTGCAGGCGCTGTCGCCCGAATGCACGCCCGCTTCCTCGATATGCTGCATCACCCCGGCGATTCGGACTTCGACTCCGTCGGATATGACATCCACATCGCATTCGATGGCGTCGCGCAGATACTGGTCGACCAGCACCGGGCTGTCGCCCGAGACGTTGACTGCGGTGGCGATGTAATCGTCGAGCTGGGCTTCTGAATCGACGATTTCCATCGCCCTGCCCCCGAGCACATAGCTGGGGCGCAGCAGCACCGGATAACCGATGGTCCGCGCCACCGCCGCCGCCTCGTCGCGGCTCTTGGCGATGCCGTTATCGGGCTGCTTGAGCTTGAGCTTGTTGACCAGTCGGGCGAAGCGTTCGCGATCCTCGGCAAGGTCGATCGCGTCGGGGCTGGTGCCGAGGATCGGGATGCCCTCGCGCTCGAGCGCTGCGGCGAGCTTGAGCGGGGTCTGCCCGCCGAGCTGGACGATCACCCCGACGAGTTCGCCTGCCTGCTGCTCGACGCGCAGTATCTCGAGCACGTCTTCTTCGGTCAACGGCTCGAAATAGAGCCGGT
>JAHJPT010000241.1 GCA_018819685.1 Alphaproteobacteria bacterium | reverse complement strand
GAAGCCGAAATGGCCGTAGACGCTGTCGACCAGCCGGCAGAAGGCGCGGACCTCGTCGACCACCTGCTCCTCGGTGCAGAAGATATGGCCGTCGTCCTGCGTGAACTGGCGCACGCGCAGGATGCCGTGGAGCGCGCCATGCGGCTCGTTGCGATGGCAGCAGCCCATCTCGCCCAGGCGGATCGGCAGGTCGCGATAACTGGTGATGCCCTGCTTGAAGACCAGCACATGCGCCGGGCAGTTCATCGGCTTGAGCGCCATCATGTCGCTGTCGCCGGCGATCAGCGGGGCGCCGGATTGCTCCGCCGCTTCGGGATCGGGCACCATATCGGGCACAGCGAACATGTTCTCGGCATATTTGCCCCAATGACCAGACCGCTCCCACTGGCGGACGTCCATCAACTGCGGGGTCTTGATCTCCTGATAGCCCGCGCCGTCCATCCGCCGGCGCATGTAGCTCTCGAGCTCGCGCCAGATGCGATAGCCCTGCGGGTGCCAGAACACCGAGCCATGCGCTTCTTCCTGGAGGTGGAACAGATCCATCTCGCGGCCCAGCTTGCGGTGGTCGCGCTTGGCCGCTTCCTCGAGCCGGGTGAGGTGCGCGGCGAGCTGTTTCTTGTTGAGCCAGCCGGTGCCGTAGATGCGCGTCAGCTGCGCGTTGCGCTGATCGCCGCGCCAATAGGCCCCGGCGACGCGCATCAGCTTGAAAGCCTGCGGGTCGAGCTTGCCGGTCGAGGCGAGATGGGGGCCGCGGCACATGTCGAGCCAGGAATCCTCGGCATCGGGATCGCCCGACCAATAGACGGTCAGTTCCTCGTCCTCGGGCAGTTCCCTGGCCCATTCGGCCTTGAAGCTCTCGCCTTCGGATTCCCATTTCTCGATCAGCCGCTCGCGGGTCCAGACCTCGCGGATGAGCGGCTTGTCGGCGGCGATGATCGCGCGCATCTTTTCCTCGATGGCGGGCAGATCGTCCATCGAAAAGGGATCGCGCGTGTCGGGCGCCTTCACATCGTAGTAGAAGCCGTCGTCGGTCGCCGGGCCGAAGGTGATCTGCGTGCCGGGCCACAGCGCCTGCACCGCTTCGGCGAGAATATGCGCGTAGTCGTGGCGCACCAGTTCGAGCGCGTCTTCTTCGTCCTTCACCGTAACCAGCGCCAGCTCGGAATCGCATTCGAAGGGGCGGCCGATATCGCGCAATTCGCCGTTGACCCGCGCGGCGAGCGCCGCCTTGGCGAGCCCCGGGCCGATCGCCGCGGCGACATCGAGCGGCGTGCTGCCGCGCTCCATCGCGCGCACCGAACCATCGGGCAGGCTGATCTGAACTAGTTCCGTCATTGTCTGATCCGTATCCTTTGCGCCGCTCATGGCACAACCGTGCCTGCGCTTGAAGTGCGGCGTTGCTGGGGAAGGATGATCGGGAGGAACGCCGCACCGCCCGATACCGGGCGGCGGGGCTGCGCGTCAGACCGCCAGCACCCGCCCCCGGAGATCCGGGGTGGTGGTGGTAGTCGTCGAAAGGCGCTGCTGCGACATGGCCGCCAAGCTAATCCCTCGCGGCGCGCTGTTCAAGCGGCTTGCCGTGTGGCCATGCGGCGCCCTCAGGCCAGCTCCAGCCTGCGGTCGCCCAGCGCGGTCGAAACCCGCTGCGTCGCGACTACGCCCGCACCACGCTCGCGGATGCTCGAGAGGAAGCGGTATTCGCTCGTTGCGCGGGTGGGGGTGAGCTCCACCGCCATATAGCCGCGGCGCGAGGCGTCCATCCACACCAGCTCGGGGTTGAACTCGATACTCGCGCGTTCGAGATCGGCGGGCGCAAGCTGGGGCAGATAGGATTCGAACCCGGGCGAGGTGACCGACTGCACCCCGAATTCGACCCCGACCCGCTGTCCGGCATGGTCGAGATCGAAAGACCAGGCGTTGTGCGTGTCGCCGGCAAGCGAGATCAGATTGGCATCCGCCGCCAGCGCCGCCTCGAACAGCCGCGCGCGCGCCGCCGGGTAGCCGTCCCAGGCATCCATGTTGAGCGGCAGTTCGGCGCGGCTTGCCAGCGCGCCCGCGACGATGCGGCTGCGGACGTATTCGGGGACGTCGGCGGGAAGCGAATCGACGAGGCGCGGCGAGGTGGCGAGCTTGCCCATCAGCACCTGCTGGACCAGCACCTGCCAGCGCTTCCCGCTGCCGGTGGAGCGCTTGAGGCCTTCCGCAAGCCAGGCCTGCTGCTGCGCCCCCAGCATTTCGCGCGACGGGTCGACGTAATCGCCCTGGCGAAACGCGGTCAGCGCGCGCAGCATCGCTTCGGGACCTTCCTGCCCGGTCAGCAGGCCGGCGAAATTGAATTGCTCGGCGCGCGCCGTCAGCCGCGTCTCGAGCCGGAACAGCGTGGCCAGATCGCCGATGTCGTAACTCGCCCAGGGCTCGTCCGAAACCGGCATCCACTCGCGATAGGCGCGCATCGCCGCAGTCTTGCGGACGCTCCATTCGCCTTCGGTCTCGGACTGGTGGTTCTGCGCCCCGCCCTGCCAGCTATCGTTGGCGCTCTCGTGATCGTCCCACCCGGCGATCATCGGATAAACCTGATGCAGACGGCGCAGATCGCGATCGCTGCGGTAGCTGGAAAAGCGCATGCGATAATCGGCCAGCGCCACGGTTTCGCTCAGCGGCGCTACCGGGCGTCCGGCAACCGCTTGTTCGACCGAAGGGTAGTTGTCGGGTCCGTATTCGTAGAAGTAGTCCCCGAGATGCAGCGCGCAGTCGAATTCGTTGGCCGCGGCGGCATGGGCATAGGCGTTGAACCAGCCGAAACCCATGTTCGAACAGCTGAACACCGCCATGCGGAAGCGCTCGGTGGGGCCCTCGGGCAGCGTCTTGGTGCGTCCGACATCGGAGGTGGCGCCATTGGGTGCGACGAACCGATAATAGTACCAGCGGCCGGGCTCGAGACCCTCGGCGAAGGTCTTGCAGCAGCTATCGTTGGCGGGACTGGCCACCGCCTCGCCCGAGGCGACGACGCGCGAGAAATCGCTGGTCGGGCTGACCTCCCATTCCAGATTCGTCTCCGCCGGGGCAACGAAGCGGGTCCACAGCAGCACCCGGTCGCGTGCCGGCTCGCCGCTGGCGACGCCGTGCGTAAACCCCGACCCGCCGAATTGCGCCGAGAGCGGCGCGGCAATCAGCCCGGCGCCCAGCACACCCGATTTGAGCAGGCTGCGGCGATCGAGCGGAGCAAGTGCGGCAGCGGCGGGGGGTTCGGTCTTGAACACGGCGATTCTCCTCCTGAGTCACGGCGCAGTGACCCCGCGCTGTGACTGCATCGTGACAGATGCGCGCTGGCCGGAACAGCGCGCAATCCGTCTGGAAAAGGTGCTTGACGCCCGCTGCGATGAATGACAAGGTAGCTTTACCAATTTGAAAGGGAGCTTGACCAATGTCATCCATCATCCAGGCGATCTGCTGGGCCGTCCTCATCCTCGGGGTGGCATTCGCGGGCCGTGCCGAACTCCTGCCGCCGGAATCGGCACGAACCTTGACCATCGTTCTCCCCGCTCTGGCGGTGGTGACGATTCTCAAATCTCGCGACTGCGCCAAGCTCTCTGCGCAGCGAGACCGCGCATGACCAGCCCGGCAGACAGGGCTTCGGGCCGATCGCCGGGGTTCTGGGCGGGCCTCCTGCTCGGAAGCCTGGCTGCAATCGCCGGTCTCGCTCTGAGCGACGCGATCGGTCCGGATACGACGCTGCTGCTCATGCTGCTGCCGGTCGCCCTCACCGTCCCGCTGATGCGCGCCGCCGGACGCCGAGCTCCCGGCGGGTCATGCGTGGGCAAGGGCGCGGCGCAGAAGCGCTATGTTAAGCGCATTGCGCTGTTCACGGCCCTCTATCTGCTGTCCTTCGGCGTTCTCACCTTCGTCACCGCCGAAAGCGAGCCGGCGTTCGCGCTGCGCTCGGTGCTGGCGGTGCTGCCCGGGCTGGCGGTGATCGGAATATTCTGGGCGGTCGGGCGCCTGATCGTCGAAGAGCAGGACGAATTCATCCGGGTGCTGGTGGTGCGTCAGTCGCTTATCGCCACCGGACTGGCACTGAGCGCAGCGACCGTCTGGGGCTTCCTCGAGTCAGCCGATGTGGCGCCGCATCTCGATGCCTATTGGGTTGCAGTGGCGTGGTTTCTCGGCCTCTTCGTCGGGGGGCTGTCCAACCGGATCGAATACGGCTCGTGGGGTGCGGTATGAAGAACCGCCTCAAGGTCCTGCGCGCCGAGCGCGGCTGGAGCCAGCAGGCGCTCGCCGACCGGCTCGAGGTCAGCCGCCAGAGCGTCAACGCGATCGAGACCGGGCGCTACGACCCCTCGCTCCCGCTCGCCTTCCGGATTGCCGATGTCTTCGAGATGCCGATCGAGGCGATCTTCCTGCGCGATTGACTCATTGGCGCGGTCGGCTTGACTTGGCTGGGGCGCACATCGACAATCATCCCCGCAAACGGATCGGGGGGTCGGACAATTTCAAACTATCGAGGGGCGCAGCAAGCCGAAAGCGCCTTCGGCTTCGACGGCAGCTGGCGCGAATTCGCGCCGATCGCATTCACCAATCTCCTGCTCACCATCGTGACATTGGGCATCTATCGCTTCTGGGCGACCACCCGCGAGCGGCGCTATCTGTGGTCGCGCAGCCGCTTCGTCGACGAACGGCTGGAATGGGCAGGCACCGGAATGGAACTGTTCATCGGCTTCCTGCTGGTGCTGGTGCTGTTCGCGCTGCCGTTCTTCGCTCTGGGTCTGATAGCGGAATCGCTGGTCCTGCGCGGACAGGAGGCGCTGGCGGGCGTACTGACGCTCCTGTCCTTTGTCGTTCTGTTCTATCTCACCGGCCTCGCGCGCTTCCGGGCCTTGCGTTATCGCCTGTCGCGGACCCGCTGGCGGGGGATTCGGGGCGGCTCCGACGACAAGGGCTTCCGCTTCGGCCTGTCCTATCTGGGCAAGACCTTTCTCGGCTATCTGCCCGCCGGCCTGTTGATTCCCTGGTCGATGACCAGCCTGTGGAACGAACGCTGGGGCAAGATGAGCTTCGGGCCCTACGCCTTCGCCGCCGAGGCCAAGTCGGGTCCGGTGTTCGGGCGTTTCCTGCTGTTCTACCTGGCGCCCTTCGTGATCTTCATCGGCGGTGTCGCGCTGGCGGCGACCGGCGCGTTGGTCGGTTATGGCATTGGCGGCGAGAACGGCGGGATGATCGGCGGGTTCATCGGCATCATCGGCTTGCTGCTCTTTTTCTATCTCGGCCTCGGACTGATCGCGGTGGCCTTTTTCGCCGCCTTTTATCGCGAAGCGGTCGGATCGACGCGGTGGGGCGACATTGGCTTTTCGTTCGAGGCGTCCACCCCGGACTGGATCCGCCTGCTGCTCGGCGATGCCGCTCTGGTCGTTCTGACGCTTGGCATCGGGCTGATCTTCCTCTCCTACCGACACTGGAAGTTCTTCATGATCCACCTCGAGGCGCGGGGCGAGATTCTGCTCGACGAGCTGACCCAATCCACCACCGCGACGGCCGGGCATGGCGAAGGACTGCTCGATGCCTTCGACATCGGCGCGATCTGACGTGACCGACGAGGCGTTTCGAGTCCCCGTCACCTGGTATGACGGGATGACCGCACTGCGGCGCGAGGGGGCGGCTTCCTGGAGCGGCGATCGACTGATTCTGGATGAAGCCGACGGCGCGCAGCACGCGGTGCCGTTCGTCGATCTGCGGTTCGTGGAAAGCCTTCCGGGCGAGCGGGTCTACGGTCGCGACAGCGTGCCAGATTTTCGCCTGCGCCTGCCCCTCGCCCTGCCGCCCGGATTCGAACGTCACCTCCCTGTGCAGGGTCGCTACGGGGGATGGATAGATCGCCTCGGTCTGGGCAAGGCCGTGGTGATCTTCGGGATCGCAAGCGCGGCGGCGGTGGCGCTGTTCATGACCGCGCCCAATTGGCTGGGGCCGCGCGTACCCGAAAGCTGGGAAGCCCGTATCGGCGAGGCGATGGTCGGCAATTTCGGGAACCGGCTGTGCTCGACGCCGCAAGGCGATGCCGCCCTCGCCAAACTGCTCGATGCGGTCGATCCCGCAGGCCGCCAGGTGCTTGCGGGCATCGCCAATATCGACATGGTCAATGCGGTGGCGCTACCGGGCGGGCGGGTGTTGCTGTTCGACGGTCTGGTGCAACAGGCGGAAAGCCCCGATGAGCTGGCCGGCGTGCTCGCTCACGAGATCGGCCATGTCCGCGAACGCCATGTGATGACCGCGCTGCTGCGTCAGTTCGGCCTTTCCATCCTGCTGTCGGGCGCCAATTCGGGGTTCGGAGACACCGTTTTCGGGCTCGCCGCGATGAGCTATTCGCGCGATGCCGAGCGCGAGGCGGACGAGTTTGCGCGCGAAAGGCTGGCGCAGAGTAGGGTTTCGCCGCTGGGCGCGGCGCGGTTCTTCGAACGGATGGCGGAAGAGTCCGGCTCGGATGCGGAGGCCGGAAGCGATATCACCGGCTGGATCGCCAGCCATCCCTCCGCCAGCGAACGCGCCCGCGCCTATCGCGAGGCCGCCGGAGAGGGGGCGGATTACGCTCCCGTTCTATCCCCGCAAGAGTTCGCGGATTTGAAGGCGATGTGCGAGGCAGACCCCGATGTCGAGGAATTCGAACTGTTCTGACGGTTGCATTCGCCGCCAGCGAGCCCGAAATGGGAATGGCAATGACCAGCGCCACCCAATTCCACGAACTACCCGATGGCCGGCGGATCGCCTATCGCCTGCATCGCGGCAGCGGGCCGGCACTGGTCTTCCTACCCGGTTACATGTCCGACATGAGCGGCAGCAAGGCGACCGCGCTATATCAATGGGCGAGTAGCCGGGGGCGCAGTTGTCTGCTGCTCGACTATTCCGGCTGTGGGCAAAGCTCGGGCAGTTTCGCCCTGGGAACGCTCTCGCGCTGGCGCGACGAGGTCATCGGCCTCATCGAAGCTCTGATCGAGGATCAGGTGATTGTGATAGGATCCTCGATGGGCGGCTGGCTGATGCTGCTGGTCGGCAAAGCGTTGGGGGCGCGTCTCGCGGGGCTGGTCGGCATCGCTGCGGCGCCCGACTTCACCGAGTGGGGCCGTTCCGCATCGGACAAGGTCCGCCTCGACGCCGGCGAGACCCTGTTCGATCCCAATCCCTACGGTCCGGAGCCGACGCCGCTGCATCCCGGTTTCTTCGCCGACGGGCAGGCCAATCGGCTGCTCGACGCTGAGCTACCGCTCGATTGCCCGGTCCGTCTGTTGCACGGTCAGCGCGATCCGGATGTACCGTGGGAGATCAGCCTTCGGCTGGCCGAAGCGCTGCGTTCGGACGACGTACAGGTCACCTTCGTCAAGGATGGCGATCACCGCCTGTCCCGCGATACCGACATCGCACTGCTGCTGGAACAGGTGGCAACACTGCCAGCCGAAGGGACTGAATCGTGAGCATCGCCGCCGCATTCCTGCTTGCCATGCAGGTGGGACCCAACCCTGCCGCAACCCCGCCGATTTCCGTTCCACCGGAGCTCGAAGAGCAGCGCGCGCGCACCGCGGCTTCCGCCGCAAGCCAGAGCCCGAGCCCGGCTTCGCGGCTGATCGAATGCCTGCGGCTCGCAGCGAAGGATGCCGAGGCGGCCTATGACAGCGCGGCCAGCTGGCGCGCCAATGCGCGTGACGCGGAACGCCCGCAGGCGGCGCATTGCCAGGGCCTCGCGCTGGTGCGGATGGAGCGCTATGCTGAGGCGCGGGACACCTTCGCGGTCGCGCGCGGCTCGGCGCCATGGCGGGCAACGCCGCGCTGGCGGGCCGCGAGGCCGCCGCCGCCATTCCGCATTTCGAGCTGGCGATCGCCGATGCCAACGAGGCGGGGCAGGGCGACATCGCCGCGGGGCTGGAAATCGACCTCGCGCGGGCCTTGGTCGCCGCAGAGCGTCCCGAGGAAGCCGACGCGGCGCTCGACCGGGCGCGCGAGGCTGCCCCCGGCGATTCCCGCGCCTGGCTGCTTTCCGCCAAGCTGTTGCGGCAATTGGGGCGGTTGATGGAGGCCCAGCGACAGGTCGAACAGGCTGCTGCATTGGCCCCGCGCGACCCCGCTGTCGGGCTCGAGGCGGGGGTAATCGCCGCGCTCGCCAACCGGCCGGAAGACGCACGACGCAGTTTCGAATCGGTCCTGCTGGTGGCACCCGATGGCCCCGAGGCGGACCGCGCGCGCGCCTATCTCGCACAATTGTCCGATGTCGGGGCACCGCAACAATGACCGATTTTTCCATTCTCGATCTTGTGCCCGTTCGCGAGGGGGGATCGCTCGAGGAGGCCTTTTCCGCCGCCGTCGATCTGGCGCGCACCGCCGAGAAGACGGGCTGCACCCGATTCTGGGTCGCCGAACATCACGCCATGCCTGGGATCGCCGGGGGTGCGACCTCGGTCGTCCTCGCGCATATCGGCAACGGGACGTCGACGATTCGGATCGGCTCGGGAGGGATCATGCTCCCCAACCACACCCCCTTCCAGATCGCCGAGCAGTTCGGCACGCTCGCGGCGCTGTTTCCGGGGCGGGTGGATCTCGGGCTGGGCCGCGCGCCCGGTGCGGGTCCCGAACTCCAGCGCGCCTTGCGCAAGGATCTCCACCGCGCCGCGGAGATGTTCCCGCAGGACGTGGTCGAATTGCGCGCCTATCTGGACGGGGATCCTGGTCTGCCGATCCAGGCGACCCCCGGGCAGAATGCCGATGTCGAGCTGTGGATGCTGGGCTCCAGCCTGTTCGGCGCGCAGCTCGCCGCGCGTCTCGGGCTGCCCTACGCCTTCGCCAGCCACTTCGCGCCGGATCATCTCGATGCCGCGCTCGAACTCTACCGCAGCAGGTTCGAGCCTTCCGCCAGTCTCGACCGGCCGCATGTGATGGCGGCGATGAACCTCTTCTGTGCGGAGAGCGAAGCCGAGGCCGAGCGCATCGCCAGCTCGCAATTGCAGGCCTTCGTTCGGTTGCGCACCGGTTCGCCGGGCAAGCTGCCGCCGCCGATCGAGGGCTATCGCGACACGCTGCCCGCCAATGCGCGCGCGATGCTCGATCATATCGGGCAGGCGAGCGCGGTGGGCACGCCGGTGCAGGTGCGCGAAGCGATCCGCGGCTTTGTCGATCGCACCGGTGCCGACGAGATCATGCTGGCCGGCGCGACTTACGATCCCGCCGCGCGCACCCGTTCGCTGGAACTCGCGATGGATGCGCTGAACGGCTGAGATGCCTCAGCGGGCGCTGGCGCAACCCGTCTCGTTTGGCGAACGCCGCGCCCCTTTCCCGCAAGCGACCGGCCAAGCCCCTGTCTGGGCTCGCTTGCGGCAGCACGAGGAGAGGACTAGGGGCGACTGGTCGGACGCGGCGAACACCCGCGCAGCAGTCATTCCGGGCCGATGAGAGAGGGCCCGCTGAGAGGATACATGGGTTCGAACAAAGCTGCCGCAGGGCAGAAACCCGCCATTCCCGCCGGAGTGGTCGAATCGCTCGCCGCGCGCATGGAGGAATCGCTCCTCCCCGGCGACGGAGACCTGTCCCGCGAGCGGCTCGTCGAAGCCGCCCGTTTCGTGGCCGAGACCGGTCTCCAGCGCCAGCCCGGGCGCGCTTCGATCGTACTCGAATCGGCCAACGAAGAGCGTCGGTTCATGCGCATCGCGCTGGTCAACGACGACATGCCCTTTCTGGTCGATTCGACCGCGAACGCCATCGCCGCAACCGGACTGGCGATCGATCGGCTGGTTCACCCGGTGGTTCCGGTCGAGCGCGACAGCGACCATCAGCTGACGACCATCCTCGATAGCGATCCCGACGACGCGGCTTACGAGTCGATGATCTACATCGAGACCTCGCGCGTCGATGCCCGCCAGCGCCGCGAATTGCTGGCGACCCTGCGCGAGACGCTCGCCGATGTGCGCGCTGCGGTGAACGACTGGCCGCAATTGCAGGATGCGATGCTCGCCGACGCCGGGCAGCTGAAGGACGCGGAATCCACCGCGCTGCTCGAATGGCTCAACAACGGCATGCTGACCCAGCTCGGCCATCTCGAGCGCCACCGCGACGGGACCGCCAGCGCCGCGTTTGGGATCTGCCGCAAGAGTGCGCAGGACCTGCTCGCCGACACCTCCTACGACCGCGCCTTCGCCTGGTTCGACGATCCCGATGAAGCTAGGGCGCTGCTGATCATCAAGGCCAATCGGCTGGCGCACGTCCATCGCCGGGTGCCGCTCGATCTGTTTATCGTTCCTCGCCGCGAAGGCGGCAAAACCGTTGCGCTGTCGATCCATGCCGGTGTCTGGACCAGCGCCGCGCTGGCCGCGCCGCCGCGGACGGTCCCGCGGCTGCGGTCGCAGGTCGAGGCGATCATGGAGCGGCTCGATTTCGATGCCGGCGGCCATGCCGGCAAGGCGCTCGTCCATGCGCTGACGACCCTGCCGCACGATCTGCTGATCGGGTTCTCCGATCACGATGTCGAACGCATCGCCACCACGATGATGGCGCTGGTCGATCGCCCCCGCCCCCGCCTCGCGCTGGTCGAAGCCCCGCTGGCGAGACACCTGTTCGCCTTCGTCTGGCTGCCACGCGACATGCTGGCCACGCAGGTCCGGCTGCAAATCCAAGCCCTGCTCGAAGAAGGCGCTGGCGCGAAACTGCTCGACTGGAGCCTCGAGGTCGAAGGCGGCAATCTCGCGATGCTGCGCTTCGTGCTCGACATCCGCGACGGCAGCGAAACTCCCGACGAGAAGGCGCTCGACGAGCGCTTGCAGACGATGCTGCGCGGCTGGGGCGAAGGCGTCGAGAGCGAGCTGTCGGCTCTGGGGGAATCAAGCCGCGCGGCTGCCATCGCATCGCGTTGGGCCGAAGCTTTTCCGACCGCCTTTCGCGCCCAGTTCGGAGCCGCCGAGGCGGCGATCGACATCACCCGCTTGCGCGCGCTTGGCGTCCACGCCGAGGGCGGCGATCAGCGGCAGCGGGATGCGCGCATCTATCTGTGCCAGAACAGCGACGAGCAGTGCCTGCGGTTGAAGCTCTATCAGGCCGAAGGCAGCATGCCATTGTCCGATGCGGTGCCGGCGCTGGAGAATTTCGGGTTCCACGTCGACACAGAAATGCCCACCGTGCTCGATCAGGGTCGGCTCGGCACGATTCACGATTTCGCGCTCAAGCTGTCCTCGTCCGTCGAGGCGGAAGCGCTGGTCGAGCGAGCGGAGGAGATCGAGAAGGCCGTCGCCGCCGTGCTCAATGGCGAGGCCGAGAGCGATCCTTTCAACCGCTTGGTACCCGAAGCCACACTGACCGCGCGCGAGGCGGATTGGCTGCGTGCCTTCTACCGCTATCTGCGGCAGGCGGGCATGGGCTTTACCATCTATACCGTGGTCGATGCCCTCCGCGGCGCACCCGATGTCACCCGCGCGTTGATCGCGCTGTTCACCGCCCGCCACGACCCCGGCTTCGGCACGGGACGCGAGCAGGCGACCGAGGAGGCCCGCGAGGCGATCAGGCTCGGGCTCGCCAAGGTCAAGGCGATCAACGACGATCGGCTGCTGCGGCTCTACCAGTCGCTCGCGGATGCAATCCTGCGCACCAATGCCTTCGCTCCGGCGGGGGGCGAGGCGCTCGCCTTCAAGATCGAATCGGCGCTGGTCCCCAACCTGCCGCGGCCGATTCCCTGGCGCGAGATCTTCGTCTATTCTCGCCGTCTCGAGGGTATTCATCTGCGCGCCGGCGCGATCGCCCGCGGCGGCTTGCGCTGGTCCGACCGGCGCGACGATTTCCGCACCGAGATCCTCGGCCTGATGAAGGCCCAGCGGGTCAAGAACGCCGTGATCGTCCCGACCGGCGCCAAGGGCGGCTTCTATCCCAAGCAATTGCCCGATCCGGTCACCGACCGCGACGGCTGGGCCGCGGAAGGCCAGGCCAGCTACGAAGTCTTCATCCGCACGCTGCTCTCGATCACCGACAATATCGTCGACGACGAGGTGGTCCATCCCGAAGGCGTGATGATCCTCGACGGCGAAGATCCCTATTTCGTCGTCGCCGCCGACAAGGGCACCGCGCGGTTCTCCGATGTCGCCAACGCGATCGCCGAAGAGCGCGGTTTCTGGCTCGACGACGCTTTCGCCAGCGGCGGCTCGTACGGCTATGACCACAAGGCGATGGGGATCACCGCGCGCGGCGCATGGGTTTCGGTCCAGCGCCATTTCCGCGAGATGGGCATCGACGTCCAGACCGACCCAATCGATGTGGTCGGCTGCGGCGACATGTCGGGTGATGTGTTCGGCAACGGCATGCTGCTGTCGAAGACCATCAAGCTGATCGCGGCCTTCGATCACCGGCACATTTTCATCGATCCCGATCCCGATGCGGCGGCAAGCTGGCAGGAGCGCCAGCGCCTGTTCGACCTGCCGCGGTCGAGCTGGGATGATTACGACAAGGACATAATCTCGCGCGGCGGCGGCGTGTTCCGGCGCGATGCCAAGAGCCTCAAGCTGTCCAAGGCGGCGCAAAAGGCACTCGGCATAGATCAGAAGGAGATCGACCCCGAAGCGCTGATCTCGGCGATCCTCAAGGCTCCGGTCGATCTGATCTGGTTCGGCGGGATCGGAACCTATCTCAAGGCTACGTCCGAGAACAACGTCCAGGTCGGCGACCCGGCCAACGACGCGGTCCGCGTCGATGCGCGGGAGGTCCGCGCGCGGGTGATCGGCGAAGGCGCCAATCTGGGGGTGACGCAGGCGGCGCGGATCGAGTTTTCGCTCAAGGGCGGGCGGATCAACACCGATTTCATCGACAATTCGGCCGGGGTCGATTGTTCGGACAATGAGGTCAACATCAAGATCGCGCTGGCCGCGGCACGCCGCGCCGGACGGATTTCCGAAGCCAAGCGCAACGCCCTGCTCGAGGACATGACCGAGGAAGTCGCGCGCCTGGTGCTCGAGGACAACCGCCTCCAGGCGCTCGCGCTGTCGGTGGCGGAGATCGGCGGCGCGCGCTCGGCCGAAGCGCAACTGCGGCTAATCGAGACGCTTGAGGAAAGCGGTAAGCTCGACCGCAAGACCGAAGGGCTGGCCGATCACGAGGTGCTCGGTCGCCGTGCCGGCGAGGGACTGGGGCTCACCCGCCCCGAACTCGCTGTCCTGCTGTCCTCGACCAAGCTGGCTCTGCAGGACGCACTCGAAACGGGGCCGCTGACCGAAAATGAGGCGCTCGAGCCGATGCTGCTCGAAGCGTTTCCGGCGCCGATGCGCGAACGCTACAAAGCGCAGATACTAACCCATCGACTGCGCCGCGAACTGATCGCGACCAAGCTCGCCAATCGCATCGTCAACCGCATCGGCCTCGTCCACCCCTTCGAGCTTGCCGAAGAAGAGGGCGCTACGCTGGACCAGGTCGCCAGCGCTTTCGTGGTTGCCGAGCGGCTGTTCGAACTCGATTCGCTATGGGCGGCCATCGATGCTGCGGACATGCCCGAAAGCGCGCGGCTGCTGCTGCTAGACCGCACCGCCAAGGGGATGCGGATGCAGATGGCGGATCTGCTGACAGCGGGTGTCGGCACCGCCGATCCCGCAGCAAGCCTCGACGCCTTCGGTCCGGGTGTGCGCAAGCTGTCGGGGGCGACCGCGACCCTGCTGGCCGAAGAAAGCAAGCAGCAATCGGTGCGGCTGACGGACGAGCTTTCCGATGCCGGTGCGCCTGCGGATCTCGCCGCGCGAGTTGCGCATCTGTTCGAGCTGGATGGCGCGGTCGGACTCGCCAAGCTCGCGCGCGAGCATGAGATCGATCCACTCGACCTGACCAAGGCTTTCACCGGACTGGGTGCCTCGCTCGGACTCGACTGGGCACAGGCGACTTCGGCGATGATGAACCCTGCAGACGTCTGGGAGCGCCTACTGGTCGCGGGTCTCGCGCGCGACTTCCAGCAGATGCGGCTCGATTTCCTGCGCAAGCTTTCGCGACGCAAGGGTGCCAAGGACGACATGCCGGCGATGGTCGAGAAATGGGCGGCGGAGAATGCAGTCGCGGTGCGTCAGTTCCGGACGATGATCGGTCGTGCGCAGGCGCAGACCCCGGTCGCGCCCGCCGTGCTCGCCCAGGTGGCGAGCATGGCGCGCAACCTGCTGTGCCGGTAGGCTCGGCTTGACCGACCTGCGCATAACCGCGAAGCGTTGCGGTCATGGATAGCGCCGATATCGTTATCGTGGGATCGGGCCATGGCGCCGCGCAAGCGGCCGTCGCCTTGCGCCAGCATGGCCACGACCAGTCGATCCTGATGATCAGCCGCGACCGGACCCCGCCCTACGAGCGTCCGCCGCTGTCGAAGGAATATCTCGCGGGCGAAAAGCCGCTCGAGCGGATCATGATCCGCAAGCCGGAATTCTGGGCCGAGCGCGGGATTGCGCTCGAACTCGGTGCGAATGTCTCCGAGGTCGATCCGCTGGCGCATGAGGTCGTGCTCGGCGATGGACGCCGGATCGGCTACCGCAAATTGATCTGGGCGGCGGGGGGCGATCCGCGTCGCCTGTCCTGCCCGGGTGCGGATCTGGCCGGGATTCACGCCATTCGCAGCCGCACCGATGTCGACACACTCCGCGGACAGATCGAGAAGGGCGCGCGGCGCGCAGTGGTGGTCGGGGGCGGCTATATCGGGCTCGAGGTGGCGGCGGTGCTGCGCAAGCTGGGTTGTTCGGTGACGTTGCTGGAAAATCAGGACCGGGTGCTGGGACGCGTCGCGGGAGAGGCGCTGAGCGCTTTCTATCTCGACGAACATCGCCGGCAGGGCGTCGATCTGCGGCTCTCGACCGGGGTCGAGCGGATCGAGGGCGAGGACGGTCGGGTGACCTCGGTGCTGGCCGACAATGGCGAGAGCTTCCCCTGCGAGATCGTGGTGGTGGGCATCGGCATCGTCGCGGCGGTCGGCCCGCTGATCGTTGCGGGTGCCGCAGGGACCAATGGGGTCGATGTCGACGAATTCTGTCGCACCTCGCTCGACGACGTCTACGCCATTGGCGACTGCGCGGCGCATGCCAATCCCTATGCGGAGAACGCGGTCATCCGGCTCGAATCGGTTCAGAACGCCAACGATATGGCCTCCACGGCGGCCAAGGCGATTATGGGCGACAAGCAGCCCTACGAAGCGGTGCCGTGGTTCTGGTCCAACCAATACGATCTGCGGCTCCAGACCGTGGGGCTGTCGATCGATCACGATGCGGCGGTCGTCCGCGGCGATCCGGCACAGCGCAAGTTTTCGGTCGTCTATCTGCGCGAAGGCCGGGTGATCGCGCTCGATTGCGTCAACGCCACCCGCGACTACGTCCAGGGGCGCAAGCTGATCGAAGCGCGCGCGTCGGTCGATCCTGCACAATTGGCCGACACCGAAATTCCGCTCAAGGACATGCTCTGAGACGCGCGGCAGCCCAATCGGCTGCCTCGGCGACCACCGCGTCCGGATCGGCGCGCAATTCTTCCACTCGCGCCAGCAATTCGCGCCGCCCGCTGTTGCCCGCCGCATAGAGGCAGTTGCGCACGAAACGGTCGCGTCCAATCCGCTTGATCGGGCTGCCCGAGAACAGCTGGCGAAACGAAGGGTCGTCGAGTTCGAGCAGCCGCGCCAGATCCGGCGCGACCAGCTCCTCGCGCGGCAGCAGTCTGGCGTGGGCTTGTGCGGTCTGGGCGAATTTGTTCCACGGGCACACCGCCAGGCAATCGTCGCAGCCGTAGATGCGATTGCCCAGCGCGGCGCGGAATTCTTCCGGTATCGGCCCCTTGTGCTCGATGGTGAGGTAGGAAATGCACCGCCGCGCATCCAGCCGATAGGGTTCGGGGAAGGCATCCGTCGGGCAGGCGTCCTGACAGGCGCGGCACGAACCGCAAGCGTCGCGATGCGCCGCATCGGCGGTGAAGGGCAGCGTCGAATAGATCGACCCCAGGAACAGCCAGCTGCCATGCTCGCGACTGACCAGATTGGTGTGCTTGCCCTGCCAGCCGATCCCCGCCGCTTGCCCGAGCGGTTTCTCCATCACGGGTGCGGTATCGACGAAGACCTTGAGCTCGCTCTCGGGTTCGCGCGCGATCAGCCAGCGCGCCAGCGCCTTGAGCGCTTTCTTGACGACGTCGTGATAGTCGCGCCCCTGCGCATAGACCGAGATCCGCGCCTTGTCTGGTACATCGGCAAGCGCCAGCGGATCGTTGGGCGGGGCGTAGCTCATGCCCAGGGCGATCACGCTGCGCGCCTCGGGCCACAGGCCCTGCGGCGAGACCCGCTGCGCCTTTCGCGCCTCCATCCAGTCCATCGAGCCGTGGCGGCCCTCGTTCAGCCATTGCTCCAGCCGCTCGGCGCGAAACGGCTCCCCGGCCGCTCCCGTAAAGCCGCAGGCGACGAAGCCCAGCCGCCGCGCCTCGACCCGCAGATCCTCCTGCAGGGCGGCGATATGCTCGGGCTGGGACAAAACTAGCTGTTGCTCCTGTTGACGGGTCGCGGGTAACCCATGGTCATGCTTACCCAGACCGAGGCGCCCCCGCGAGGCGGAACTTCTGCGATTGCGCAGCGCCCGCCCCGCGAACGCCCGCTGGCGATCGAGGCCAATGGGCTGGTCAAACGGTTCGACGGCACGCTGGCGGTGGATGGGGTCGACATAGCGGTTCCCGAGGGTGCGATCTACGGCATTCTCGGGCCCAATGGCGCGGGCAAGACGACCACCTTGCGGATGCTGCTCGGCATCATCGATCCCGACGAGGGCGTGCGGCGCGTCTTCGGGCATGACCGTCCGCACGATATCGCCCGGCTGATCGGCTATCTTCCGGAAGAGCGTGGACTTTATCCGACGATGAAATGCGACGAGGCGATCGCCTTCATGGGCGCGCTGCGAGGACTGTCGCTCGAGGAAGGGCGCCGGCGCGGTCGCGAACTGCTCGAGACGCACGGGCTTGGTTACGCGGTCGATCGTCAGATCCGGCAATTGTCCAAGGGCATGGCGCAGACGGTTCAACTGCTCGGCACCCTGGTGCACCGACCCCGGCTCGTGGTTCTCGACGAGCCCTTTTCGGGCCTCGACGCGATCAATCAGGGCAAGTTGGAAGCGATGATCCGCGATCTCGCGGCCGAGGGGACGACGGTGATCTTCTCGACCCATGTCATCCACCACGCCGAGCGCCTGTGCGACGATGTCGCGATCATCGCCGGCGGGCGCGTGCCCTATGCCGGCTCGGTCGATGCCGCACGCGACAGCATCCCCGCGCAGGTCCGGCTCGAAACGCGCCATGGCGACGGGCACTGGCGACGCGCCCTGCCCGATGATGCACGGCACGATATCAAGGCCAATGGCGCGCATTTCTGGTTCTTCCCCGTTCCCGCCAGCGGTATCGAGGCGCTGCTCGAGCAACTGATCGAAGGCGGGGCAGGCGTCCTATCGCTGTCGATCGAACGCGCCGGGCTGCACGACGCCTTCGTCGAGATCGCCGGAGCCGCCGCCGCTCGCGCACTCGAGGAAGACAATGAGGCCGGAGCCGAGGCATGAACACTACCGACAAGAGCCGCTTGTCCTTGTGGCAGGCCGCTTGGGTGGTGGCGCGCCGCGATTTCCAGGCGATCCTGTTCAGCAAGGCCTTCCTGCTATTCCTGCTCGGTCCCATCTTCTTCGGCGCGATCAGCCTCGGGGCGGGCATGCTCGGCGCCAAAGCGGCCGACAGCGCCGAGCCGCCGCGGCTGGCGGTGATGCTGCCCGCCGCGCAAGCCGACGCGCTCGTTCGTGCGCATCGCGAACTCGACGCCTTGATTTCAGTCCCCCCGATCGAGCGCGTCACCATCGGCGCATCCGAACCCGCAGCCTTGCTGTCGGATCGGACGCGCAATTTCGGTGCGGTGCTGACCGGCACACTTGCGCAGCCGCGGCTGATCGGCACCGGTGAACAGATCGAACGCTGGCAGGGCCGGGTGGCGGTGATAGTCGCGCGGGCACAGGGACCCGACACGACCTACCCCGCAGTCGCCCTCGAGCAGACCCGATCGAGCATGGCGAGCACCCGCAGCGCGCAGACCGGGACCGCCACCGCCGGGATCACCCTGCTGTTCCTGCTGACCATGCTGCTGGCGGGAATGGTCCTTTCCAATCTGGTCGAGGAGAAAGCCAACAAGATCATCGAGATCCTCGCGGCGGCAATCCCGATGGATGCGGTGTTCGTCGGCAAGCTGTTCGCCATGCTCGCCATCAGCTTCGTCGGGATCGCGGTGTGGGGCAGCCTGGCGCTGATCGGGCTGACGTTCGGTCCGGGGACGGGTGCCTCGCTGCCGATGCCCGCAGTCGGCTGGCCGCTGTTCGTCGCGCTGTTCGTGCTTTATTTCGCGCTGGCCTATCTGCTGATCGGCTCGGTGTTCCTGACCGTGGGATCGATGGCGGCGACGGTGCGCGACGTGCAGACCCTGTCGATGCCGGCCACGATACTACAGCTCGCGGTGTTCTTCCTCGCGACCTTTGCGATGACCGACGTCGGCTCTGCGGTGGAGCTGTTCGCGGCGATCTTTCCGCTGTCCTCGCCTTACGCCATGGTCGGGCGCGCCGCCCAGTCGCCCGAACTGTTGCCGCATCTGTTCGCCATCGCCTGGCAAGTCGCCTGGGTGGCGATCTTCGTGCGCAGCGGCGCTTCGCTGTTCCGCCGACGGGTGATGAAGTCCGGCCCGGCCAAGAGGCAGGGCAAAAGCAGATTCGCCTTGGTCCGGCGGTCGATCCGGCAATAGCGGAACGGTTCGGTCCCTTTTTGCAACGCACTATTGACACACTTGTCAGTTAGGCGGGATAGTGAAGTATGACGGAGGCGACCGGAACGAGTCGCCCCAAGCGGGAGAGTACCATGGCCACCATCGCCGCCGAAAAGCCCCAGTTCCGTACGGCGCCCAGCGCTCACGAGGCACTCAAGGAGCATTTCGAGAAGCATCCCGACCAGCGGATGAGCCATCCGCACAAATGGGACGTCAGCCGCTCGGATATTTATGCCGAAGATCGCTGGCAGCCGATCTTCCGCGAAATGCGCGAGGCCGGGCCGCTGCATTACATCCCCGAGAGCCCCTTCGGACCCTATTGGGCGGTGGTCCAGCACAAGGCGATCCAGCATATCGAGGCGCTGCCCGATCTGTTCTCGTCGAGCTGGGAACATGGCGGGATCACCATTCTCGAACGCGCCGAGGACATCCCGGAGGAGGAACGGCTCGAACTGCCGATGTTCATCGCCATGGACCGGCCCAAGCATACTGGGCAGCGGCGCACGGTCGCGCCTGCCTTCACTCCGGGCGAAATGAAGCGGATGGAAGCGGATATCCGGCAGCGGACGGGTGAATTGCTCGATTCGCTGCCGCGCGGCGAGGTCTTCGACTGGGTCGACAAGGTCTCGATCGAACTGACCACCGGAATGCTCGCGCTGCTGTTCGGCTTTCCCTGGGAAGATCGCCGGCTGCTGACGCTGTGGTCGGACTGGTCGG
>JAHJPT010000020.1 GCA_018819685.1 Alphaproteobacteria bacterium | reverse complement strand
GTGTTCCAGACGATCATGCGCCGCTCGGAAACCAGCCAGCGCTTCCGGCTCGCCGCCGACGAGAACGGTCGCCTGACCGGTTTCGGGCATGAGGCACGCGTGTCGCAGCTGCCGGGCGAGCATTTCGCCGAGCCCGTGCTGCAGTCGAGCGAATTCCTTTACGGAGGCGAGAACCGCCTGCTCCAGCTCGAAGTCGCACGGATCCACCGCATGACCGCAGGCTCGGTCCGCGCGCCGGGCGAGGCCGTGGGCATGCCCGGGCTCGAATCGGCGATGGACATGCTGGCCGAAGAAGTCGGGATCGATCCGGTCGAATTGCGGCTGCGCAACATTCCCGAATGCCATCCCGTCAACGGCCTGTCCTATTCCTCACGGAAACTCGCCGAATGTCTCCAACAGGGCGCCGAGGCGTTCGGCTGGGATCATGGCCCGCGCAAACCGCGTCAGCGGCGCGAGGGCGAATGGTGGATCGGCACCGGCATGGCGAGCGCGGCGCGGGTCCATAACGTCGCAGAGGCGCGCGCGCGGGTGACGCTCAAACCCGACGGCACCGCGCTGGTCGAAACCGACATGACCGATATCGGCACCGGCACCTATTCGATCGTCGGCCAGGTGGCGGGAGAGATGCTCGGCCTGCCGATGGACCGGGTGCTGGTCGATCTGGGCGACACCGATTCCCCCCGCGGGCCCGGGTCGGGCGGTAGCTGGGGCGCATCCTCGATCTGCTCGGCGGTGTTCGTCGCCTGCGAGGACCTGCGCGCGACTCTGGCGAAGAAGGCGGGTGTGTCGGCCGAGGAATTGAAGCTCAAGGACGGCGGCGTGATCGGCGGCGCTTCGTTGGTCGAACTGCTCGATGGCGAGGAACTCTCGGTAGAAGGGCACTACGAGCCCGGTGCTGTCGAGGACGATTTCACCGCGTCCGGCTATGGCGCGTTCTTTGCGGAAGTGCGCGTCAACCGCTTCACCGGCGAGACGCGGGTCGACCGCATGCTCGGCGCTTACGGCTTCGGTCGCGTGCTCAACGCCAAGACCGCGCGTTCGCAATGTCTGGGCGGGATCGTCTGGAGCATCGGTGCCGCGCTGACGGAAGCGCTGCTGTTCGATCCGGTCGATGGCCATATCGCCAATTGCGACCTCGCCGAATACCATGTTCCGGTGAACCGCGACGTTCCCGATCTCGAGGTCATCATGGTCGAGGAACGCGATCCGGCGGCCAGCCCCATCCAGGCGAAGGGAGTCGGCGAGCTGGGGATGTGCGGCGGTGCCGCGGCGATCGGCAATGCCATTTACAACGCCTGTGGGGCGCGGGTGCTCGGCTTTCCGATGACCCCCGACCGGGTGATCGCCGCGATGCCCGAGTGACGATGCTCCGGACCGATAGTTCCGCTGCTTTGGATGAGGACCATGCCGCGCTGGCGGCTGCCTGCGAACCGGACGCTGCGCTGTGCACCATCGTCGGGATAGAGGGCAGTTTCTCGCGCCGGATCGGTGCACAGCTCGCAGTGCTGCCTGATGGCAGCGTTGTCGGCGACCTCGCCGATGGCTGTCTCGAAAGCCAGCTCGCCGCGGACGTCCGGGATTGTGGAAAGCCCGTCGTGCGGCGCTACGGACATGGCTCGGATCTGATCGACTTCCGCCTGCCCTGCGGCGGAGGGCTGGACATATTGCTCGACCCTGTGCCCGATAGGGGCGCCTGCCGCGAGGCTCTGGCGCGGCTGCAAGCGCGCCAACCGGCCGAGCTGGAGCTACCCGATAGCGAGCAATTGCGCCGCCGGCGATATATCCCCCCCTTGCAACTGCGCGCCTATGGCGAGGGTCCCGAAGTGGCGGCGCTGGCGCGACTGGCGCGCGCTTCGGGGATCGAGATCGAGGCGATCGACAAGCGCGAACTGACTCTGGGCAAGGCGCCCGATCTCGCCCCTTCGGACCGCTGGACCGCCGAGATCCTGCTGTTCCACGATCACGAATGGGAAGCGTCGCTCATCGAGGAAGCGCTGGCGGGCGAGGCCTTCTACATCGGCGCTCAGGGCGGTGAGAACGCGCGCGCACAGCGCACCATGGCGCTACTCGCCCGCGGCGCGGCCGAAGAGGACATCGCCCGGCTGCGCAGCCCGATCGGCCTGCTCCCCGCCTGCCGGACCCCGCAGGCCTTGGCGCTGTCGGTCCTGGCCGAGGTGGTCGGTTCCTATGAACGCTTGCGCTGATCCGCTCGACCCATCGATTGCGGTCGCGCTGCTGGCCGCGGGACGCGGCGAGCGCTTCACCGGCGACAAGCTGGCGGCAGAGCTCGGCCCGTACCCACTCTGGCAATGGGCCGCCGAAGCGGCGACCCATGCGGGTTTCGTGACCCGCTTCGTCGTGGCGAGCGAACATTCGGCGAGCCTGTTCTCGGGAACCCCATGGCACATCGCGGTAAATGCCCGCGCCGACGAAGGACTGGCGAGTTCGATCCGGTGCGCGGCGCAGGCGGCGAAGGATTGCTCGCGGCTGGTGATCCTGCTGGCCGACATGCCGTTCGTCGAAGCCGGGCATCTGCGCCGCCTCGCGCTGGCCGATGGCGCGCTGTTCACCCGCTATCCCGATGGCAGACACGGCAATCCGGCCGGGTTCCCCGCAGCCATGTTCTCG
>JAHJPT010000240.1 GCA_018819685.1 Alphaproteobacteria bacterium | reverse complement strand
GCTATCGCCCCGCAGGCAGCCAGGCGATCCGCGTCGATCTGGCCGAGAAGATCTTTCGCGCCGCGCACGAGACCCGCGCCAAGGCGCAAGGGACCGAGCGCCGCGGCAAATTCGTCCTCGATCTGGCGCTGCCGGTATCGATCGGGCTGGAACAGGCCAATGCCGAGCGGCTGCTGGGACAGGCCGGCTTCCGCGTCGAGCACGCGCGACCGCTCGCCGAAGGCGCCTTTGGCCCGCCGCGCCCGCACCGCTGGAGCTGGCGACCGGCGCGGCGCAAGCCCGAGCGAGCCCCACCCGCGCAGCCGGTCGAAGGCAATGCCTTCGCCGGGCTCGCCAAGCTCATGCGCTGATGCGGATCGACCGGCTGCTCTATTTTCTTCGCTTCGCGCGGTCGCGCAGCCTGGCGGCCGGGATCGTCGGCAGCGGCCAGCTGCGCCGCAATGGCGAACGGATTTCGCGCGCGAGCCAGCCGATGGCACCGGGCGACGTGCTCACCATCCCGCTCGGCAGCCGGGTGCGGCTGGTCGAACTGCTCGCGCTGCCGACCCGCCGCGGTCCGCCCGCGGAGGCGCGAGCCTGCTACCGGATGCTTGACCCGAACGGCCAAACCGACCTAGCAGCGGCACAGACACCATCGCCACGAGGACACGCCGACCCATGACCTACGTCGTCACCGACGCCTGCATCAAATGCAAATACACCGATTGCGTCGAGGTCTGCCCGGTGGATTGCTTCTACGAGGGCGAGTCGATGCTGGTGATCAATCCCAGCGAATGCATCGATTGCGGCGTCTGCGAGCCCGAGTGCCCGGCCGAGGCGATCCTGCCCGACACCGAGGGCGGGCTCGAACAATGGCTCGAACTCAACACCAAGTTTTCCGCAGACTGGCCCAATATCACCAGCCAGAAGGCACCCCCAGAGGATGCCGACGAGCACAAGGGCGAAGAGGGCAAGTTCGAGAAATACTTCACCCCAGAACCGGGCGAGGGCGACTGATCCGAACTTTCCCGATGGCCTCCCATTTCGACCATATCAAAGCCGCGTGGGCGGCGGGTAGCGACGACAATATCGGCATCATCGCCGCCGGGATCGCCTATTACGTGCTGCTCGCGCTGGTGCCGCTGCTGGCGGTCACCGTGCTCGGCTACGGCCTGATCGCCGACCCCGAGACCGTTTCGCGCCATATTTCCTTGCTGGCGCAAAACCTGCCGGCTTCAGCCGCCGATATCATCGGCGAGCAATTGCGCCGGATGAGCGAGGATGGCGAGGCGGGCAAGATCCTCAGCCTGCTGGTCGCGCTCGGGATTGCGCTGTTCGGCGCGCGCAACGGCGCGCGCGCGGTCATGACCGGGCTCAACATCGCCTTTCACGCCGACAGCGCGCGCAGTTTCCTGCGCGGCAATCTGGTCGCCGTCGCGATCACCGTTGGGGCGGTGGTCGGTCTGGCGGTCATGGGCGGCGTGGTGGCTGCCCTGAGCGCGATCCCCGGGCCCGCGGGCGCTGTGATCGGGCTCGTCGTGCTGTTCGGCTTCGCGACGCTGGGTGTCGGCCTGCTCTACCGCGTCGGGCCCAACAAGCCCGGCCCGGAATGGCAGGCGATCTGGCCCGCAGCGGCGCTGTTCGCGGTCCTGTGGATCGTCGCCACCGCGGGGTTCGGGATCTACGCCGCGAATTTCGCCAGCTACAACGCGACCTATGGTTCGCTGGGCGGGGTGATCATTCTGATCACCTGGTTCTATCTCAGCGCCTTCTTCCTGCTGCTGGGTGCCGAGTTCGCTTCGGTCCGTAATCGCGAAGCGACCTAGAGACGTCCGCCCGCAAAGCCCTGAAGACACGGCATTTCACGGACTCGCAATATTGCGTATCATGTGTTATATAATGCAACAACCCTGACGGCATGCTCCCGCCAGGTGCGAAACACTGAAAGGGCAGGACACCCCAAAGCGTCGTTTCACGGTTCAGGTCTGCGGCTCGTTCGATCCGCAGCAAGAGCCGTTTTCGCAATGTCGCTTTCCCCGGACCACCTGCCCGGGATGAAAGGATCTGTGCATGGCTAGCAAGGCCGATGATGTCTTCGACGTTGGCGACTATGTTGTCTACCCCAAGCACGGCGTGGGCCGTGTGATCGAGTTGCAGAGCGAGGAAATCGCCGGGATGCAGCTCGAACTCTATGTGCTCCGCTTCGAGAAGGAACGCATGACGCTGCGCGTTCCCGTCAACAAGGTCGAATCGATCGGCATGCGCAAGCTGTCGAGCGACAAGACGCTCAAGGAAGCGATGGAGACGCTCAAGGCCAAGCCCAAGGTCAAGCGCACCATGTGGAGCCGCCGCGCGCAGGAATACGAAGCCAAGATCAATTCGGGCGACCTGGTGTCGATCGCCGAAGTGACGCGCGACCTGTTCCGCCCCGAGGACCAGCCCGAGCAGAGCTATTCCGAACGGCAGATCTTCGAGGCCGCCTCGAGCCGCCTCGCCCGCGAACTCGCCGCGATGGAAAAGACCGACGAGCCCGCGGCGCTCGAGAAAATCCTCGAGGTGCTGCGCGAGCACGCGCCGCAATATTACGGCACCGACGAAGAAGCGTAACGCGCCGCTTCGGTATTGCAAAGCATCGAGGGGTCGCCTGTCCGGGCGGCCCCTTTTTGCTGTCCGGCACCGGCTCGAGGGAAGCCGCGCGGTTTACGGCTTGAACCCGCCCTCCTGCTGTATTATATCGGCAATACGGACTGAGCTATAGCGGTGCAAAGCGCCGCAGCGGGAGGTTTTATGTTGCACGGATTCTTCAAACGGGTGGCCCCGGTGGTGGCGATGGCGATGGGCGCCGCGGTTGCAAGCTGCAATGGCGCGGAGATCAATTTCGGCGCCGGCGACGGTGTGCCGCTGGCCGAACTCGACACTGGCGGCGAAGCACCCACAGGCGTGGTCCTGGCCAGCCCCGACACTCTGATCGTGTCGGAGGGACCGGCGCTCGATATCGCGGTCACCGGCGATCCCGAAGCCGTCGAGGCCATGCGCTTTACCATCGACGACGGGACGCTCGGCGTGATGCGCGAGAAGGATCTGCGCAATGTCGGCGGGCGCGCGACCGTCCGCGTCACCATGCCCTCGCTCAGCTCGATCGTGCTGGCCGGCTCGGGAACTGTCGAGGCCGCCTCGCTGAGCGGCGACGCCGATGTCACCATTGCGGGCTCGGGTACGGTGCGTACCGCACAGGTGCAGGCGACCAACTTCTCCATGACCGTGGCCGGGTCGGGCGCCTACGAGGCAAGCGGCAGCGCCGATGCGCTCGACCTGTCGATCGTCGGCTCGGGGCGTTCCGACATGGCCGAGTTGACGGTCGGCAGCGCCGATGTGACCATCGCCGGATCGGGCGCGGCCCAGTTCGCCTCCGATGGCAAGGTCGAGGCCAGCATCGTCGGTTCGGGCGAGGTGACCGTGATCGGACGCGCGACCTGCAGCATCAGCGCGGTTGGCTCGGGCAAGCTCCATTGCCGCGAAGCCTCATCCACCACCGCAGCCCGCGGCGAGCAATCGGCGGGCACCGGCGATTGGAGCGAAGGCGAAAACTGACCCAGACGATTGACGACTGCGCAACCGGAACAGGCTAGGCAGCAAGCGAAAGGATTTTTCGCCATGCTTCGCCGCCATCTTCTGCTTGTCTGTCTGCTCCCCGCCGCGCTGGGCGGTTGCCTCGCCAAGACCGCGCTGGATATCGCCACCGCACCGGTACGGGTGGTCAGCAAGGGCGTCGATCTGGCGACCACCAGCCAATCCGAAAGCGACGAGAACCGTGGCCGCGCGATCCGCCGCCAGGAAGAACGGCTGGGCAAGCTCGAGCGCGCGTACGAGAAACAGCTCGACGCCTGCGAGGATGGCAACCGCCGCGCCTGCGACGATGCGCGCGACACCTATGCCGAAATGCAGCAGATCATCCCGACCATCCCCTACCAGCCCGAGGACGACTGATCCGGACCGGGCCCTAGATCGGGGCTGCGGCGCGGTGCAGGCGGTCGTTGATCGCGAGACCGAGGCCCTTTGTCGGAACCGGCGCGACCGCGATTCGCGGCTGAGGCGCCAGTGCGGCCCGGTGAAGGCAGGCATAGAGCCGCGCCGCCGCCTGGAGCAGATCTCCGGCCTCCGAGAGACTGCAATCGCCCGCGATCTCGCCGAAGCCGATTAAATATTCATCGGCTTCCCGCACGACTGCATCGAGCCGGACCGGCTTGCCGGGAGCGTAGTGGCTGAGCGTCTGGCCGGGAGCCTCGATTCCCTCGGCGGGTCCTACCGCGACCGCGCCAGGGACTTCGATTGGGCCGGGTCGCAGCGTCTCGATCCGTCCGTCGCTACGGACCGCGACTATCGTCGATTCGAGCCCGTTCGCGCATTCGCCGCCGTCGAGCACGAGATCGATCCGCCCATCGAGCGTCGCCAGAACATGCTCGGCGCTCGTCGGGCTGACGAAGCCGCTGCGGTTGGCAGACGGCGCGGCGAGCGGGAATTGGACCGCTCCGAGAAGCGTGGCCATTGCCGGATCCGCCGGCTGGCGCAGCGCCACGGTCGGCAGGCCGGCGGTGACCGCAGGAGCCAGCCCCGCATCGCTGCGTAGCGGACAGACCAGCGTCAGCGGCCCCGGCCAATAGCGTTCGGCCAGCGCGAGCGCGGCCTCATCGAGCCTCGCCAGCCGCTGCGCTGCCGCGATCCCTGCCACATGGACGATCAGCGGATTGAAGCTGGGTCGCCCCTTGGCCTCGTATATCCGCGCGATTGCGGCAGGGTTGTCGGCGCGCGCCGCTAGGCCATAGACGGTCTCGGTCGGAACCGCGACCAGGCCGCCCTCGTCGAGGATTCGCGCCGCCCGCGCGATTCCACCGGCATCCGCCGGCACCCGTTCCGTAGCGTTCTTGCCGCGCATGCCAGAGCGCTATATTCGCTGGCGCACATTGCCAAGAGGACATCGCCCATCGTGACCTATTCGCCTGCCACCGCCGACCAGCTGCTCGCCATCCGCGTCAACGCCGGAATCGAGGAACTGGCGCGCAGCGAGCGCTTCGCCGCCGCCGAGCCCGACATGGTCGAAGCGATCGTCGAGGGCGTCGGCCAGTTCGCCGCGGGCGAATGGGCGCCGCTCAACCGGATCGGCGATCTCGAGGGCGCGAAGCTGGAGAACGGCGTGGTTCGCTTGCCCGAAGGCTTCGCCGCCGCTTACGAAAATTATGTCGAGCAGGGCTGGAATTCGATCGCCAGCCCGGCCGATTTCGGCGGCCAAGGGCTTCCCTTCACGCTCGCCTGCAACGTGCTGGAAAATCTCGGCACTGCCAACATGGCCTTCAATCTGCTGCCGATGCTCAGCGTCGGCGCGATCGAAGCGCTCGAGCATCACGGCAGCGAGGCGCTGCAGGCGAAATATCTGCCGCTGCTGGTGAGCGGCGAATGGTCGGGGACGATGAATTTGACCGAGCCGCAGGCGGGCTCGGACCTCGGCGCGCTGCGCACCAGCGCCACCCCGATCACCGAGGGCGAGCATGCGGGCAAGTTCCGCATCAAGGGCCAGAAGATCTACATCACCTGGGGCGATCACGAGCTGGCGAAGAACATCATCCACCTCGTGCTCGCGCGCCTGCCCGACGCGCCCGAGGGCAGCCGCGGCATTTCGCTGTTCGTGGTGCCCAAATATCATGTGAAGGACGACGGTACGCCGGACGCGCGCAACGATCTGCGCTGCGTCAGCCTCGAGCACAAGCTCGGGATCAACGCCTCGCCCACCTGCGTGATGAGCTATGGCGACAATGACGAATGCATCGGCGAGCTGGTCGGCGCGGAGAACCGCGGCTTGATGGCGATGTTCACGATGATGAACAACGCGCGCATCAATGTCGGGACGCAAGGCGTGCAGATCGCCGAGCGCGCCACCCAGCAGGCGCAGGATTACGCCGCCGACCGGATCCAATCGGCGCGCGCGGGTTCGCCCGACCGGACCCCGGTGGCGATCCTCGAGCATCCCGATGTGCGACGCATGCTGCTGCGGATGAAATCGCTCACCGAGGCGGTGCGCGCACTGCTCTATTACACCGCCGGACAGGTCGATCGCGGGACGCTGGGGAACACCGATGCCGCCGGGCGCGCCGAGGTGCTGGTCCCGCTGCTCAAGGCTTGGGGCACCGATGTCGGGGTCGAGGCGGCGAGTCTCGGAATCCAGATCCACGGCGGAATGGGCTTCATCGAGGAAACCGGCGCCGCGCAGCATTGGCGCGACGCGCGAATCGCTCCGATATACGAAGGGACCAACGGCATCCAGGCCGCCGATCTCGTGACCCGCAAGCTCGGGCTCGAAGACGGTCAGGCGCTGATCGGTCTGCTCGAGGAGATCGCGCGCGACAGTTCCGCCGAGCCTGCGCTGTTCGCCTTGGCGGGCGAATGCGCCGCGGTGGCACGCTGGATGCGCGAAGAAGCCAGCCTCGACGACCGGCTGGCGGGCAGCGTACCCTTCTGCACCATGATGGCGGTGGCGGTAGCCGGCTGGCAGCTGAGCAAGCAGCTGGCCGCGGTCAACGAGGGCGCAGCCCCCGCGCTGGCGGCGACCAAACCCGCCACGGTGCGCTTCTTCCTCGACCGGATCGTTCCCGAAGCGAGCGGGCTCAAGGCGAGCGCGATCGCAGGTGCCGAAACGCTCTATGCAGTCAGCACCGAGGCGCTGCTCGGTTGAGGCCTACTGCGCGGGTTGCTCGCGGGCGTAGTCTTCATCGCCGAAGGTCGCCCTCACGCCCCCGACCAGCTCGCGCTGCGGCGGGAGACGGCCCGAGCGCTGTCGGACTATTTCCCCGGTGGGCTCGGCGCCCGGCGCGAACACCCGCCAGATGATCCCCGCCGTGTCGTCGCTGACCAGCAAGGAGCCGTCCTCGGCCCATTCGACCCAGGTCGGCCGCCCGCGCGTGGTGCCCTCGTCCTGGAGGAATCCTGCGAGCACCGGGACCGGCTTGCCCTGCGGATTGCCGCGCTCGTCGAAAGGCACATAGACAACATTATACCCCGACGGCGGCTTGCGATTCCACGATCCGTGTTGCGCGATGAAGGCGCCATGATCGAACCGGTCGCCCATCCGCGAGCCCTGCTCGGTGAACACGAGACCCAGCGCCGCCACATGCGGCCCCAGCGCGTATTCGGGCCGGCGTGCATATTCGGTGAGGTAGGCAGGCATCGGCGCCTCGACGCGCTGGTCGATATTGTCCCGCCAATAGACCCAGGGCCAGCCATATTGCGCGCCGAGCGGCACATTGGTGAGATAGTCGGGCACCAGATCGGAGCCGAGCATGTCGCGCTCGTTGACCGTGGTCCACAACTCGCCCGACCAGGGATTGAAATCGAGCCCGTTGGGATTGCGCAGACCGGCACCAAAGACCCGCTGCGTATTCGTCTCGAGATTGTATTCCCAGATCAGCGCACGCCCCTCCTCGGCTTCCATCCCCTGATCGCCGATGTTCGAGACCGAACCCACTGCCACATAGAGCAGGTCCTTTTCCGGATGCAGTTCGAGATTGCGCATCCAGTGGCCGCCGCCCGGCGACAGATCCATCAGCTTGCGCGGTGCGCCCGACACCTGGCTCGCGCCGAGCTCGTAGGGATAGGCGAGCACCGCATCGTGATTGGCGACGTAAAGCGTGCCGTCGCGCCAGGCCATTCCGGAAGGCGAATCGAGCCCATCGAGCAGCGTCTCGCTGACTTCGGCCTGGCCATCGCCATCGGTGTCGCGCAGCAGCGCGATCTCATTGGCCGGATCGCCGCCGGCTCCGGCCTTGCCCATCAGCAGACCGGCGATGAAGTTCTCGATCCTTGTGCCGATGGAAGGGTCGGCGTCGTCGGGCTTGGTACCCGGCTTGCCGGTCAGTGCGACAAGCACATCGCCATTGGGCAGCGTATGGAGGGTGCGCGGATGATCGAGGCCAGCGGCGAAGCGCGTGACCGCCAGACCTTCGGCAGCCTGCGGCACCTCGTCCGGGGCCCAGCCAACCGGTTCTGCGATCTGCACCGTGGGAAAAGCCTCCGCGTCGGGCTCCTGCAGGGTCGGGTCGGTCCCTGCGACCGCCTCCACCGAAAGATCGGCGCGATCGCCCTGCAGCAGGAACGCCGCCGCGAACAGCAACAGCAGGATCAGGACGAGGATCGCGATGAGGATTTTCTTGCCGGTGGTCATGCTGCGCAGTTCTATGACAGAGCGCGGCTTGCGGCAATGGGATCGCGGCCTAAATAGCCTTGACCATGTATGATTTCAAACCCGCTGCCGAAACGGCCAAGCCCGACCTCTACCACGATCTGCTGCAGGCCGTCGAGGCGCTGACAACTGGCGAGCGCGACGGCGTTGCGAACATGGCCAATGTCGCGGCGCTTCTGTGGGAGTTCCTGCCGCAGGTGAACTGGACCGGATTCTACCGCATGGTGGAGGGCGATCTGGTGCTGGGCCCGTTCGTCGGACGCCCGGCCTGCATCCGCATTCCCGTCGGTCAAGGGGTATGCGGCGCCGCAGCGAAGAGCGGCGCGACGCAGCTGGTTGAGGATGTCCACGCCTTTCCCGGCCATATCGCCTGCGACGGCGATACGCGTTCGGAGCTGGTCGTGCCGGTCGTGCGCGCTGGCGAAGTGATTGCGGTGATCGATCTCGACAGCCCCGAATTGGCGCGTTTCGATGCCGAAGACCAGGCCGGGATCGAAGCGCTCGCCGCGATGCTGGCCGACCGCATCTGACCGGCAAACCGCCCCGCTGCGGGACAAGCCACGGACCGGACTTTTGCGGGGGAAGCGCGAAAGTGATAAACCTTTCGTCAACCAACCGTCCAGATTCGCGAAAGGTATTCTCCATGGCAACTCGTCTCCTCCTCGGCACGGTAGCCTTGGGTTGCGCGGCCTCTGCCGCCACGCCCGTCGCGGCGCAGCAGATCTATTACGAGGACGGGGAATATCTCTACGCGGTCCCGGCACCGGTGATGGCGCGAGATGCGGTGGTCAGCCAGCCGGTCGAAACGACAGTGCCGATCGATGACGATGAGGTGATCTACGAAACGGCGGAACCTCGTATAGCCGCGCGACGGGTGATCCCATCGCGCGATGCGCCGGTTCAACGCGCCACACCGCAGATCATCCTCCCCGCACCACAGCCTACCTATGCCTATCCCGCCTCCGCCCCGGTCATCTATTCTCAGGCGCCGCAAGGGCAGACTGGCTATGTCGTCGCCTCCCGTTCGATACCTGCAAATGGCTACGGCTATGCGCCCGCTCCGCAGCAATATGGCTACACCGCCGGCACGCCGCAGCAGGGCTATCTTCCCGGCGGAGGCCAGTTGGTCAGCTTCGATCGCAACGCTTGGCTCGATGAATGCAGCGCCCGATTGAACACCTACGAAGACAGCGACCGCGGGCAGGTGCTGGGCGGCTTGATCGGCGCGGCGGCCGGCGGGCTGATCGGCAATCGGGTCGCCGGCCGCGGCGACCGCCTTGGTGGGACGCTGATTGGCGCGGGAACAGGTGCGCTGGCCGGACTCGCGGTGGGCGACGCTATCGACGATCGCGCCGACGCGCGCAGCGGCCGCAGCGCGTATGACGACTGCCGCGCCTATCTGGACGATTACATGAACCGCGCCAGCAACCACCCCGCGCCCACGTCGACCGTGGCGGGGCAGCAATATATGCTCGTTCCCGTGTCGGTGCCCGTCGCGCAGCAGGCAGTGTATCGCGAATATGTGGTTTCGCAGCCGTAATCGCCTGCGCGATTGCTTCCAAAAACGTCCGGATATCCGGTTGCGCCGCGCGACTTTTCGGCAGGTCTCCCGGGTAATCGCCTGTATTGCTTAGATCTCGCCGCCGGTCAGCCGCTGGCAAAGCAGGTCGAGCTGGTCGAGGCTGCTGTAGCGTATCGATACGGCGCCCTTCGACGTGTCGCTTTCCGAGGTGATCCGCACCTGCATTCCGAGGAATTCCTCCAGGTGGTTCTGCACGGCGACGATATCGGCGTCGGTCGACGGGGCGCTGCCGTTGGAACGATTGGCCGCACTCGGCCTGGCATTGGTCTCACCGGCATTGCGCGCCAGCTTCTCCACCTCGCGCACCGACAGCTTGTCCTTCACCGCGCGGCGAGCGAGCGCTACGGCATCGTCGTGGCCGATCAAAGCGCGGGCGTGCCCCATCGACAGGGCACTGTCGGCGAGCAGCGCCAGGATTTCGTCCGGGAGCGCGAGCAGGCGCTGCATGTTGGCGACGTGGCTGCGCGATTTGTCGACCATTTCAGCGATCTCCGCCTGGGTCATCTCTTCCTTTTCGGAGAGGCGATGATAGGCGCGCGCCTCCTCGACCGGGTTGAGGTCCTCGCGCTGAAGATTCTCGATCAGTGCCAGCGCCATCACTTCACGATCGTCGAGTGTGCGGACGATTGCCGGGATGTCGTGCAACCGCGCCTTTTGCGCCGCGCGCCAGCGACGTTCGCCCGCGACGAGCTGAAAGCTTCCGTCGCCCTTAGGGCGGACGATGATGGGCTGGATCACCCCCCGAGCCGCGATCGAAGCGGCGAGTTCGCTCAGCGCAGCGTCGTCGAAATGGGTCCGCGGCTGGCCCGCGAGCGGAGAGATGGAGGCGATCGGGAGGCTTCTCAACCCATTATCGGCAGTCGCTGCGTCCGATTGCGCCGACCCGCCTGCGGTGCCGCCATGCGCATCGCGCCGTACCAGCGGCTCCTCGCGCTGGACTTCGCCCATCAACGCCCCGAGCCCCCGCCCCAGCTTGCGCTTGCGCACCGCACCCTTGTTGGCGGCTTCGGCTCCGTCGCTCATGCGGCTTTCCTCTTTTCCGGCAGACGCCCGATCAATTCGCGCGCCAGGGCGATGTAGGCGCGGCTGCCGACGCATTGGTGATCGTAGACCAATGCGGGCATTCCATGGCTCGGCGCTTCGGATAGGCGGACGTTGCGCGGAATGACAGATTCGAACACCAAGGGGCCCAGGCAGTCGCGGACATCGTCCGCCACCTGATCGGTCAGCCGGTTGCGGCGGTCGAACATGGTCAGCACCACCCCGACGATGCCGAGTTCGGGATTGAACCGCTGCTGGACGCGTTCGACCGTCTGCAGCAGCTGGCTGAGACCCTCGAGCGCGAAGAATTCGCACTGCAGCGGCACCATCATCGTATCCGCGGCACTCATCGCATTGAGCGTCAGCAGTCCCAGAGATGGCGGGCAATCGATGAAGCAGACGTCGTAAGACGAGAAACCGCCCTTGCCCGTTGTAACCAGCGCCTGGCGCAGCCGCGCGGTGCGGTCTTCGACCTGCACCAATTCGATCTCCGCGCCGGAAAGATCCTGCGTCGCAGGGACGATATCGAGCCCGGGAATATCGGTTTCCTGCGCGCACTGGTCGAGCGTCGCTTCCTCGAGCAGGAGATCGTAGCTGGTGTATTCGCGATGCGCGTTGTCGACACCGAGACCTGTCGAAGCGTTGCCCTGCGGATCGAGATCGATCAGCAGCGTCTTCCACCCGGTCGCGGCCATCGCGGTGGCGATGTTGATGGCGGTGGTGGTCTTGCCCACCCCGCCCTTCTGATTGGCAATCGCAATCGTGATCACTGCTCTAGCTCCACTTTGCCCCTACCCACCACGATCCCGGCATCCGGATCGATCTGCGACTGTTCCACGTGGAACATCGAGCGCAGCCGTCGCGGCAGGGTCTGGACTTCTTGCGCCGCGGAACGCCCCTTGGGCAACAGCCAAATGGTGTCACTTGTGGAGAAGCGCGCCGACAGATCGAGCAGCCGGGTCATCGGGGCGAAGGCTCGCGCACTGATCACGGAAGCTTCGAAATCCCCCACGAGTTCGAGGCGCTTTCCTTCGACACGGCAATTCTCCAGCCGCAATTCGCGCGAAACGGTCTGCAGCCATTCTATTCGGCGTTTGCGCGATTCTACGAGGTGGACGGGCCATTCGGGCCGCATGATCGCGATGACAAGGCCGGGAAAGCCGGCACCCGAGCCAAGATCAAGCCAGGGCCCCGAGGTTTCACGTGAAACATGATCGACCAATTGAGCCGAATCCGCCAGGTGTCTGGTCCATAGGCTCGCTTCGGTAGCTTTGGCGATTAGGTTTTGCCGAGCGTTTTCGCGTGTGAGCAACTCGGCCAGCGCGTCGAGACGCTGCACGGCCTCGGGCGTGCAGCGAGCCACGACGAAGGCTCGCGCGTCCTGTTCGCCGGAGATCACGCCTCTGCTCCGACCAGCTTGCGGGCATGGACCAGCACCGCCGCCAGCGCCGCCGGCGTAATGCCCGGAACGCGCGAAGCCGCCCCGAGCGTCGCTGGCGTGGCCGACGCCAGCCGCTCGACCATCTCGTTGGAAAGCCCGGGGACCCGGTGGTAGGGAAAGGCGGGAGGGAGCGCCATCGCCTCGCTGGCGCGCAAATCGCGCAATTCGCCTTCCTGCCGCGCCAGATAGGGTGCGTATTGCGCGTCCTCGACCATCTCGACGGCCAGATTTTCGTCCCATCGGAGCGCTTCGGAGGTAAGCGAGCGGAGTTCTTCTAAGCCGACGATGCCCCCTTTCACCCAATCGGAAAGAGTCCTGGGGCTTGCGTCGGGCTTCAGCCGCAAGCCCTCCTTCACCAGCTGCGTGGGACCGAGCACCTGCGCGAAGGCATCGGTCCAGTCGCGGCGTTGGTCTTCGCGACGCGTGAACCACTCGGCGCGCTGGTTACCGATGCAACCAATCGCCATGCCCACCTCCGTCAAGCGCGAGGGCGCATTTCCCGCGCGCAGTCGGAGGCGGTATTCGGCGCGTGAGGTCAGCATGCGGTAGGGTTCGCTGACGCCCTGAAGGACGAGGTCGTCCACCATCACTGCCATATAGGAATTCGCCCGGTCGAGCCGTGGCGGCTCCCGGCCCATCGCTGCGGCGGCCGCGTGCATCCCTGCTACCAAGCCTTGTGCTCCCGCTTCCTCATAGCCCGTCGTGCCATTGATCTGGCCGGCGCAATAGAGCCCGGGAATTGCCTTGGTCTGCAGATCCGAACCCAGCGCCCGCGGATCGATGTGATCGTACTCCACCGCGTAGCCGGGCATCACCATCTCGACCCGTTCGAGCCCGTCCATGCTGCGCAACATCGCGAGTTGGACATCCTCTGGCAGCGATGTGCTTATACCATTGGGATAGACGGTGGCGGTATCCAGCCCCTCGGGTTCGAGGAAGACCTGATGTCCGTCCCGATCGGCAAAGCGATGAATCTTGTCCTCGATCGAGGGGCAATAGCGCGGCCCTTGTGCCCCGATCGCGCCCGAGAACAGCGGCGAGCGATGGAGGTTCGCCGCGATGATCTCGTGGCTGCGCGCATTGGTGCGCGTAATGGCACAGAAAATCTGCGGATTGATCCGCGCCGGCGTGAGCGGCGACATCGTCCACTCCTCGCCATCCGAAGGCTGCTCTTCAAGCTGCGACCATTCGATCGTGCGGCCGTCGAGCCGCGGCGGAGTCCCGGTCTTGAGCCGCGCCATCGGAAGTTCGGCTTCGCGCAACTGTTCGGCCAGGCGCCGCGCCGCGGCCTCTCCGACGCGGCCGCCCTCTTGCCGGACATCACCGCGATAGAGGATGCCGCCGAGGAAGGTGCCCGTGCAGAGGATCACGCGTCCGGCGGCCAACATGGAACCGTCGGCCAGGTCGATGCCGACCACTCGTCCGCCGCTTAGCCGCAGGGCCGCCACTTCGCCCGCGATCATCTCGATGTCGCCCTGCGCCGGAAGCATCCGCTGGATCGCCGCGCGGAACAGCACCCGGTCGGCCTGGACGCGCGGACCCCAGACCGCGCTCCCCTTCGAGCGATTGAGCATGCGGTAATGGATCGCCACGGCGTCCGCCGCGCGCCCCATCAGCCCGTCGAGCGCATCGATTTCGCGGACCAAATGGCCCTTGCCGATACCCCCGATTG
>JAHJPT010000239.1 GCA_018819685.1 Alphaproteobacteria bacterium | reverse complement strand
TCGGAGTAAAGCAATGGAATTCAGAGACCGCGCACCCCTCGAGAAAGTGCGCCGCTTGGCAGATGGCCGCATTTCAGCCGTCGCCAAGTTCGCCCGATCGGGCTGCTACACCTACACCGGTTCTGAGGTCGGGCGCCCCCACCTTGCCAGCGTCACCGTCTATCGACCCGAGGATGAGGTTTTCTCCGAAGACGCGATGGCCAGTTTCGCTCACAAGGCGATCACCCTCGATCACCCCAGCGAGCCCGTCAGTGCGAAGAACTGGCGCAAGGTCTCGGTCGGCTACACCGAAGGTCGGGTGGCACGCGACGGCGCTTACGTCGAGATCCCGCTCATCCTCGCCGATGGTGATGCCGTCTCCGCATTCGACAGCGGGCAAGCTCGCCAGCTGAGCGCGGGCTATTCGTGCGATCTCATCTGGGGCGATGGCGTTGCCCCCGATGGCACCGCCTACCAGGCGACCCAACGGACTGTGCGGGGAAATCATATCGCTCTGGTGCCCGCCGGAAGAGCGGGCGAAGCCTGCCGGATCGGTGACTCCCGGAGTTCCGTTGATGCTGCGGATCGGAGCCGAGCTCTTGCCGCAGGCAGGTACGCTGAGACTTCCCGCATGCAGGCCCGCGGCGAATACATCGAGCGGCTGACCGGGCGCCGCCCCACCGAGCACCAGGAGATGTCGGTCGAGCACGCCCAAGGCCTGCGAGACGAAGCGCGCGAGAAATACATTCGCGATCAGCTCCGCGTCTCTCGGTATGAGGGGTGATCGGACATGGCGAAATCACTGCAGGAGCGCATCGCTAGCGCGCGGTCGACCGACCGTGCCACCATCGAAACCCTGACCTCGCTGGTTGCGGACGTTGAAACCGAACGCACCCGGCTAACCGCCGCGCACGAACGCGCCAGCGCCGAGAGCATCGATTACCTCTTGGCCGAGTCCGACCGGGACGAAGCGGCAGCCAATGCTGCCCGGTATGCCCGCAACATCGCCGCGCTGACCTCCGCACTCGCCGAGCTGGGCGAAAAGCTCGAGGCCAAGCGCAACAGCGATGCACAGAAATCGATGAAGGCTGAGGAGGCGGCGGCTATCGCGGAGCGCGACAAGCTCGCCGCGCAATTCGCTGAGCGAGTGCCACTGATCACCGCCGAGCTGATCGAGCTCTTCCAGGCAGTGTCAGCCAATGCTGACCGAATGAGGGCGGCTGGGATGAACGAGGTCGACGCCGAGTTCACCGCGCGCAAAGTGCCGGGCAACGGCTATATCGGCCCCTCGCCGGTGCCAAAGTTCACCTCCATGAAGATCCCCGAATTCGCCGGCGCGGGACGGGTCTGGCCAGTGGACTGGAGCTCGAAACTCTCTGCAGCGGTCTGTGCAGACATCTCGGAAATCCGCCGCCAGCAGTTTGCGAACGTCGAACGTCAGCAAGAGGAAAAACGGCTGGCCGCCGAGGAGCACGCGCGATCGCATGGCCAGTATAGCGTCGCGCCAAAATCGCCGGACGAGTTCCCAACCTTCGAATGGAAAGGCCGGCGCTGGCCGCATTTCGCTGAACCCACGTTCCATGGCGAATTGTCACTCGAAAAAGCGGAAGAGCTCCGAAAGGATGGTCGTTTCATCGTCACGCTGCTCGAGCCGGTGCCAGCCGCATGACGAAGCGCACCAAAACCGGCCAGTTCCCCAAGGGCACCTCCGGCAATCCGAAAGGAAAGCCGGAGGGCTCGCGGAACAAGGTGACCCTCGCGGCGGAGAGCGTGCTCGACGGAGAAGCGGAGAAGCTGACCCGCAAGGCGATCGAGCTTGCCCTCGCAGGCGACGGCACCGCGCTTCGGCTGTGCATCGAACGGATCATGCCGGTGCGCAAGGAGCGCCGCGTCAAGTTCGACCTGGGCAAGATCGAGGGCGTCTCCGATCACCCGGCCGCGCAATCCCGGATCGCCCGGGCCGTGTCGGAGGGTGAGCTCACACCCGGCGAAGGCCTCGCGCTCACCAGCATGCTCGACGCCCAGCGCCGATCGCTGGAAACCGCTGACCTTGCCGAACGGCTGGAGCAAATCGAGGAAAGGCTGGCCGGTGCGTCTCGCTGATCGCGTGGCACGCGCGGAACACCGCGCGCGAAGCCTTGCCGGTCCCGTCGCGCGCTGGATCCGCGTTATCTGGCAGCCCGGCGAGCCTTGGCAGGATGCACTTGGCCGAAGCGATTATGCGCCCGGAGACAGCGTTATCCTGCGCAGGGTCATTGACGCCAAGGATGCACAACCGGTCGCCGATGCCATCCACGATCGGGATATGCCGCTCGCCGATCGCTTTCTCGCAGGGGCAGCGCAATGACCGGCCTCCGCAACCGACTGCGCGCGGTGGAACGCAGTGTCGGGCGCAACGATGAGCCCGAGCGGCCCGATGATCTCCCCGGCCATGTCACAGTTGGCGTGCGCGACCAGGCCGGCTGGGTCGTCTGCTGGCTGCAGCCGTCCACCTTGGACGCGTCGCTATGAGCCGCGACCTTGCCCGGCGGCTGGCCGCACTCGAGCAGCGGGTCGACCCGATCGATCTAGCACCCGAAGCCGCCCGGCATGCTTGCGCCGAACGCATCTTCGAGCGGCTGGGCTGCATCGCCGAACGGTTACAGCCCGACGAGGCATCGCTGAGCCCCGAAGAGGGCGAGCCCGGAGAATGTCCAGAGCCGAGCAGGTGGCGTGGCATCTCCGCTTTGCGCGGGACGAGCGGTCGCTTGTCCGATCGGTCCGCGATCTGCTGGCGCAGCTTCAGCCAGCCGGTGCCCCATGACTGACGGCCCCCGCGAGACCATGCTGCGTCGGCTCCGCGCCTACCGCGCCAAGCAATTCCAGAAGGCTGTGACGGGCGCGCTCTACGAGGCCGCCGACAAGGTGCGCGCGGAGGCTTCCCGCTCGATCACGGCTGGCAGCGTATCGGGCAAGAAGCATGTCCCCAGTGCCCCCGGCCAGCCGCCATCAAACGACACAGGGACGCTCCGGAGCAATATCGAAATTTCCCAGCCGACGCGCGACAGCGCGCGCGTGACCTCATTCGCCCCGTATTCCGGCGTCCACGAGTTCGGCTCGAGCAGACACCCCCAGCGGCCATTTATGCGGCCCGCGCGCGACAAGGTGGCTCCTCTCGCCCGCACCCTCCTGATCCTAAAAATCCGCAAGGCTATGAGAAAGTTCTGACATGGCAGAGATCGATCCCGTCATTTTCGAGTTCGTCGCTCGCCAAAACAAGTTCCTGGCCGACATTCGATCGACCACCAAAACCGTCGACCAGCAGCTTGGATTGCAGGAAGCGAAGGTCAGGCGGCTCGAGAGTGAGTTCCGCCGCTCTAGCGGGCAGATCAGCGGCACGCTTAAAGGTCTCGCTGCGTCGTTCGCCGCGGCCTTTACGGGCCGCGAACTGATCGGCTTGCTAGACAGCTTTACGCGCCTGCAGAACGAATTGAAGGTTGCCGGTCTGGAAGGGAAAGCCCTTGGTGATGTCCAAGAACGACTTTTCACGATC
>JAHJPT010000238.1 GCA_018819685.1 Alphaproteobacteria bacterium | reverse complement strand
CGAGAGCTTCAAGCGCGAGGGCGGGCCGCTCGAGATCCTGCAGCTCTGGGTCAACCTGCCCGCGCGGCTCAAGATGGCCGAACCGAATTACATTCCGGTCGCGGCGGAGGAGATACCGGCAGTCGAACCGGCGCCCGGGGTCGTCATGCGCGCGGTCTCGGGGAGCGAGCGCGCGCCGGTCTCCTCGCTGACCGGGGTCATGCTGGCGATGGTGGAGCTGGCTCCGGGCAGCAGCGCCACCCTGCCCGCCCCCGCAGGACGCAGCGTGTTCTTCTACATGGTAAACGGCGCGGCGCGAATCGGTCCGGGAGAAGTGCCCGAGCACCATCTGGCGCAAGTGGGCGACGGCGAGGGGGTGGAGGTTTCCAGCGATTCGGGCTGCCGCATCCTCTACGGCCATGCCGACCCGATCCGCGAGCCGGTGGTCGCCCACGGCCCCTTCGTGATGACCACGCGCGAGGAGATCCTTCAGGCGCTGCAGGACTACCGAAACGGGGTTTTCGGCGATCCCGCGGCGCTGGGTTAGCGGCGCAGGCTGCGATGCGCTTGCCCAAAAACAAGAAAGCCCCGGCCAGGCCGGGGCTTTCGAAAATCGGTGATGCTGATTTCAGCGGGGCGAGACGAGGTTGCCGACCCATTTCCAGATGGACATAGAAATCTCCTGTCTGCACGGAATGTGCTGACAGCATGGTTAACAGAAATTAACCTTGTTGCAAGACCCTATGCTGCGGCGGCTCCCCTTGGCATCTGCGCGAGGAGATCGTCCATCGCGACGGGGTGGGAGAAATGATAGCCCTGCGCCTCCTCGCAGCCCATCTCGCGCAGGAGTTCGACGACCCGTGCGGTCTCGACCCCTTCGGCGACCGCGGTGCGGCCCAGCGAATGGATCATCTGGATCGCCGATCCGACCAGCGCCCGATCTTCCTCGCAGGTCGCAATCCCCGACACGAAACTGCGATCGATCTTGACCTCGTCGGCTGGAATTCGCCGCAGATATTCGAGCGAGGCATGGCCCATTCCGAAATCGTCGACCGAGAGCTTGATCCCCATCCGCTTGAGTTCCTGCATCGTCCGCGAGACGGCCTCGTCATTCTCGATCGGTGCGGTCTCGGTGATCTCCAGGATGATGTTGGCGACCGGGAAGCGATGCGCGGCGATGATCTGTTCGAGCTGGGGAACGAACAGGCGATCGCGCAGATCGAGCGCGGAAATGTTGATCGCGATCCGGAAATAGGGAAAGCGGTCCAGCGCCCTGCGCGCCTGGACCAGAGCGTGGTTGAGAACGAAAAAGGTGATCATCCCGACCCGGCCGTGCTCTTCGGCCAGCGCCACCACCTTGGCGGGCTCGATCTTGCCGCGCGTCGGGTGAGTCCACCGCAGCAGCGCTTCCGCGCCCACGATCAGCCCCGTCGAGAGCGAAACCTTGGGCTGGAAGGCGACGCCGACCTCGTCGTTGCGAAGTGCGGTTTCCAGTTCCGAAAGCATTTGCCCGCGCCAGGCGATGTCATCCGCAACCCGCATCTCGCTGACCAAAAAGACGCGACCCGCGCGCGCGGCGTCTTCGGCGCATTGCATGGCGTTCTCGGTCCGCTCGCGCAGCCTCGCCTCGTAATTGCTGTCGATCCCGATCGAGGAGGCGATATCGGGCGCTTGCGACCCGACCGTGATGCTCGTGCGGAACAGCGCATGCAGGCCCTGAGCGTGATCGGCGAGATCGGCAGCGGGCGTTCTGGCGCGGGTCCAGACGAAAGTATCCTTGTGGAAGGCGAACTGGGCGGACGAATCCGTGGCGCGCAGCATCGTGTGCGCCTTGATCAGCAGTTGCTCGATCTCGAACGGCGAAAGGATGGCCGAGATGGTCGCGAAATTGCGGATTTTGAGCGCGAGGACATCTACGGACCCGGCCGGTTGCGAACCGTGCAAAGTTTCGATCCGGCGCAGCCCAGTCGATCCGCGATAGGTCCTCTGTGCGAGACGATAAAGTCGAAACGAGGCGATCGCCAGACAGATCGCAGCTGGCATCACGTCCACGCTTATGTTCACGAAATCGAGCGCAAGCGGAATGAGCGCGAGAGCCACTGCAGCGGAAACGATAAGAGGTCTTGCGGGTACCGCCTGTCTGCTGGCGAGGATTATCACTCCGCAGATGATCAGAAACGCAGGAAACCACCCAAGATCGAGGGGGTATCCGCGCTTCAGGGTCTCTGCCCCAATCACGTGAAAATAGGCGGTCGGGACCAAGTCGCCGAAAGGCATCGGGTTGAGGTCGCGCGAGGCCCGGCTGGCCGGCGCGATTACCACATCTTTCCCGCGGACGGCCTCCGCCCCCATCTTCCCCTGCAAAGCGTCGATATAGCTGATCGTCGGGATCGTGGTGTGGTCGATGGCGAAATCGGGCCGGTAAGCGCCTCCTTCAAAATCCAGCCGTGCCAATTCAGCAGAGAACGAGGGGCGATTTTCACCGAGTATTTCCGAGCTTGTCGGGAACCGGGAAGAAAGCTCGAAGGGCGCCGTCTCGCCATACATCGAAACGATTTGAGCGGAGTTGCGGAAGCGTGCGTTCGGCAGGATGGACGAGATCGATCCGTCGCTCTGCTCGATTTTCGGGGTGCCGCCGATGTAGACACCCGGCGCGTGCCGTCCGAGCGCGCGTGCGAATTGCGCATCCTCCTCGGGTTCGGTCAGATCGGCGTAGGCGCGGGCGAAGAAGACGCGATCCGCCCCTTGTGCGAACAGCCGGTCGAGCAATTGCGCATCCGCGCTGCGGCTCGGTTCGTCCGCACCCAGCGCGTTGAGCGTCCGGTCATCGATCGCGACGACCACCACCTGCTGATCCGCGGGATGCGAACGCACTTCTGCGCGGATGGCGCGAAATGTGTCCTCGAGCGGCAGGGTGAGATCGATGAAGCCGATCACCAGCCCGATCAGCATCGCCCATGCGGCGATCCGCCGCCGCGCTACGTGCGGCTCGGCGGCATCCTGCTCGCGGCGAAAACGCCACCGCAGCCCTCGACGCCAGCGCGCGGCAACGCGGAACGGGCCGCGCTCCTGATCTGGTTCGTCTGTGTCACGCATTGG
>JAHJPT010000237.1 GCA_018819685.1 Alphaproteobacteria bacterium | reverse complement strand
GACCTACATCACCAACGGCCAGAACGCCGATTGCGTGATCGTGGTCGCCAAGACCGACCCCAGCCAGGGCGCCAAGGGGACCAGCCTGATCCTCGTCGACGCGGGCACCCCCGGGTTCGAACGCGGGCGCAATCTCGACAAGATCGGCCAGCATTCGGCCGACACCTCCGAACTGTTCTTCCAGGATTGCCGCGTGCCCAGGGACAATCTGCTCGGGCAGGAAGGCCGCGGCTTCATCCATCTGATGGAGGAACTGCCGCAGGAACGCCTCTCCATCGCCGTCGGCGCGCAGGCCGGGGCGCAGCGCGCTTTCGACGAGACGGTCGCCTTCGTGAAGGACCGCAAGGCCTTCGGTCGCACCGTGATCGAGTTCCAGAACACCAAATTCGTCCTCGCCGATCTCAAGGCGAAGCTGCAGGTCGGCTGGGCGCATCTCGACTGGGCGATCACCCGCCATCTGCAGGGCAAACTCACCACCGACGAGGCCAGCGCCGCCAAGCTGTGGCACACCGAGCTGCAATGGGAATGCTGCGACATGGGGCTGCAATTGCATGGTGGTGCGGGCTATATGAACGAATATCCGATCGCGCGGCTGTGGCGCGATGCGCGCGTCCAGCGCATCTATGGCGGGACCAGCGAGATCATGAAGGAAGTGGTCGGCCGCGCCATTTGAATTTCGCCCGCGCTGCCGTCACAATCGGGTCACACTAGCCAGCCAATCCGGAGGCTCTCCCAAGGAGGGGCCCGGGGTGGAAACCGTCACGATATTCCTGACCGCCGAACTCGGCGAAGCGCTCGACGCATTCGAGCACGAAGGCACGCGCTTCGTCTTCGCACGACTGGGAGCCGATGGGCCGGACCGGCTTGCCGAAGGCGCGGTCTGGGTCTTCGTCGACTGGGTGCTCCCCACAATGGCGGGGCTCGAGATGTGCCGCCGGCTGCGCGCCGATCCGCGGATGCAGGATGCCCATGTGACCATGGTGCTCGAAAGCGGCGACGCCGAGGATTGCCGCCGCGCGCTGCAGGCGGGGGCGGACGATTATCTGATCGGCCCGCTCGATCGCCGCAGCGTGCTCGACCGAGTGCTGGCGCTGCGCTCGCCGCTCGAGCAGCGCCATCTTGCCAAGGTGCTCGATCTCGGTCCGCTGACGATCGACATGGGCTCGCTGCAGGCGCGCTGGGCTGGCAAGCCGGTCAGCCTGCGCCCCAATGAATTCAGACTGCTGCGATTCCTGGCGGAAAACCCCGACCGGGTGCTGACCCGCCAGGCGCTGATCGCCGGGCTGGGCAAGGACGGGGACCCGATCGACGAACGGACCGTAGATGTCTGGGTGGGGCGGTTGCGCCGCGCGCTCGAAGCGGCCGGGGCCGAGCCGCCGCTGCGCACGGTCCGTTCGGTCGGCTACGTCTACGATTCGGTCTGAACCTTACAGCGCAACAAAAGAAAAGGGCCGCCCCGCAGGACGGCCCTCGCTCTACTGGTGAAGCCCGCCCGGCTCAGAACTCTGCGGAGAGCCCGACCCCGAAGCTGCGACCGACCTCATAGGTGTTGATGTCGATCCGCTTGGTGCCGTTGTCCTGGAACTCGAGATGGTCGCGCCCGGTAAGATTGCGCGCTTCCAGTTTGAGCTCGAGTGGAATGCCGAAGGCGTCGAGCCCCTGGCGATAGACCAGATCGACCCGCAGGCCCGGATCCTCGACGATGTCGGGCAGCGAGGCGGTGCCGCGGCTGGTCACCCGCTCGCTCGCGTAGCTGAGCAGAACGGTGAACTGCTGCAGCTCCTCCTGATCTTCCAGCCCGAGCTGGAGATTGACCAGATGGTCCGACTGACCGGTCAGCGGGACACCGTCGCGGAAGAAGTTGGTCGCCGGCTGATCGGCGAAGGGGAAGACCCGCGCGATGTCGTCGGGTCCGACCTTCAGTTCGGACTGGGTGTAGGTGTAATTGGCGATCATCAGGAACTGTTTGCTCTCCCAGAACCCGCCCCAATCATACAGGTCCCACGTCACCTGCGTCTCGAACTCGGCGCCGTAGAGAGTGGCCGAGGGAGCATTGGCGAAGCCGCTGATCTGGTCGTTGTCCGAAAAGCTCGAGAAGACCTCGATCGGATTCTCGATATCCTTGTAGAAGCCGGCGAGGCTGATCCGGTCGCCACCGCCGAGGTAATATTCCAGACGTGCTTCGTAATTGGTCAGTTCGCTGTCGATCAGCCGCGGATTGCCGTTGAACTGGCGGTTGGTCTCGGGATCGAAATAGGTCTGGAAGATCAACTCGCGAAACTGCGGCCGGGCGATGGTTGCGGATGCGCTGATCCGGGCCTGCAGGTCGGGTGTGATCTCATAGGTCAGGGTGCCCGCGGGGAGGAAATAGTCGTTCGCGATCAGCGTCGAACTGGCGGAACCCAGCGGAGTTGCGAAGACTTCGACCGGATCGACGGTCTGGACCGCGTCTTCGTAGCGCACGCCGGCGTCGAGCGTTAGTCCGGGAGCCGCCGTGATGTTGAGCTTGCCGTATCCGGCATGGATCTTCAGCGTCGCCGCGAAGGCAGGGTCGGATTGGGTGGTCTCGAAAATATTGAATTGGAACGGGTCGAAACCGGCCGCGGCCTGCGCTTCCGGACTGAAGCCGAGTTCTATCAGCGAATCCCCCAGCAGATTGTCGGGTCGGAAGGCGCCCAGGACATCCGGGAAGCCGGTCGAGGCGCGGATATCGAATTCGCGCCGGGTCGAGAACCGCTCGGTATCGGTATAGGCGTAGCCCACCGTCGCGCTCAGCCAGTCCGTCATCAGATAGCTGATGTCGATCCCGCCGTAATAGAGATCCTCGGTGAGATCCGAGAAGGAGACGATCGCTCCGCCGCGCTGCGGGTCGAGCGTGTTGAGGAAGAGATCGCCTAGCCGGTCGTTGGGATTGTTCGTCCGCGTGTAGGTGAACTCCCAGTCGAATGGCGCTTCGCGCTGCGTCTGGGCGTAACCCCCGCGCAGGTCGACGGACAGATCGCCGAATTCGAGCTCGCCGACGAACTGCGTATCGAGCAATTGGCGTTCGAACCACGCGGTGTTCTGGATCAGATCGGTATCGTCGTTCTGGAAATCCGTTCCCAATTCCAGCGAGGCACGCTTGAGCGTGTCGCGGATGAAGACATTCGTGAAGCGAAACTGATGTTCGCCGACTTCCAAGCCGAAGCCGAGCAGGGCGTTGGCCAGGATCCGGTTGTCGGTGACGAATTCGACGAAATCGCTGTCGAGATCGAGATCGGAATTGATCGCGCTTTGCGAGATGATGCGGCGATTGCGCCATTTGTTGCTGAGCGAGGCGGTGGCGATGACGCCGAACCGACCGGTCTCTCCGAAGTCGAACGACGTGCCGGCGGTAATTCCCCCGGACATGTTGATCGGGAGCATGTCGTTCTCTTGCAGCAGGATACGGTTGGGATTGCCGAGCTCGAGCAATATGCCCTTGGTGTCGACATCCTGATCGCCGATCCGCGCGCCGCTGTCCAAGAAGCCCTGCAACTGCGGCCCGGGATCTCGGCTGCCGTCGTCGAAGCCGAACCAGTCGTATTGCGAGCCGTAGTAGGTATACCCCTTGGAGAAGGTGGTCTGCTCGTCGCCGCTTCCGCTGACGCTGATTTCCAGAAAGCTTTCGTCGGGGATGGCTTTGGTGGTCAGATTGATCACGCCGCCGCCGAATTCGCCCGGGAAGTTCGCGGAATAGGTCTTCTGCACCAGCGATGATGCGATGACGCTGGTCGGGAAGATGTCGAGCGGCACCACCCGGCTGAGCGGCTGCGGCGAGGGCAGGGGAAGCCCGTTGAGCAGCGCCAGCGAATAGCGATCGCCCAGCCCTCGGACGTAAACCAGGCCGTTGCCGGCGGTCGAGAGGCCGGTCACCCGGCTCAGCGCCCCCGCGATGTCGCCTTCGCCGGTGCGCGCGATGCTTTCCGCGCTGAGGACCGAGACCACCTGCGTGGAGGAGCGTTCGGGATCTGTCCGCCGCCGCCCGGTGACGACGATCGTGCCGCCGCCGCCGGGGATCGAGACGTCGGGCTGCTGTTCTTCGAGCGCGTCGGGTTGCTGAGTCTGCGCGGTGCCTTGCGCGGTATTCGTCAGAACCTCGTCGGCATTCTCGTCGGGCGTCGTTCCCTCCGCGCCGGTGTTGGGCGGGCCGCCCGTACCTTGCGCGTAGGCGTGGCCCGGGAAGGACAGCGCGGTTGTGAAAAGCAGCAACCCTGCCAGCCGCTTACCAGTCGACATGTGGTGTGACCCCCTCATTTGCGGTCGTAATTTCAAGGAACCGAGGGCTCCTGCGTTGGAAGAGGGGAGCGACCGCCCTGCGGCGGCCACTCCCCGGTTCCGTCCGATCAGTAGACCGGCAGCGAAGTGCAGTCGGAGACGCCGGAATCGAATGTCACCGTGGCGGAGTTGCACGTCCAGCCGTTGATCCAGGTTTCGTTGCCCGGGTAGACCGCACCGATGTTGGTCGGCACCACGAAGAAGGTCGAGAACACCGTCGGGTCGAACACCGGGACCCCGTTCTCGTTCGCGCCGTTGACGAAGGTCATCGAGAGGGTGTCGGTGAAGTTGGCATTGTTGTTCGAGCCCGCGTCGAAGATCGCCTGGGTCTGCGCGGCCGTGGTGCCGCCGGAGCCGTTGCGGAAATCCGTGGCGCAATCGAGCACGAACGAGTTGAACACCGGCGGCCCAGCCTCGTCCAGGGCAGCATTCGCGCCGCGAAGCGTGATCGCCTGATCGATGCGCAGGCAAGGCGTGGCAGCGGAAGCATCGACCAGGATCGAGTTCACGATCGCATAGTCGGTGCCGCCGCGGATGCGGATTGCATGGTCCTTCGCACCGCTGTTGGCGATGAAGGTCGCGTTCGAGATCCGCGTGTTCTGGCGCGGAAGCTGCTCCTCGAGACCGTTGGTCGAGTCGGCTTCGATGATGCCGTCGCCGACATTGGGCCGCTGCACGGCGATTACGAATTGCAGGTTCGCCTTCACTCCGGTGTCGGTGTCGATCGAATCGTCCTCGGCGCCGACGACGATCAGCCGCTTCATATTGACGAAGCCGCCGAAGAATTCGACGCCGTCATCCGAGCTGTTGTAGCTCATGACGCGATCGAAGGTTGTCTCGGTTCCGGTCCCACCGGTGGTGAGCGACTGCAATTCGTTGTCGCCCGAGAGGACGAAGCCCGAATAGCGGATCTGCACGTAGGCCAGGTCGCCCGAATCATCGTTGGTGGTGGTCCCGCCGAACAGCGCCGGCTGGGCCGCGCCTTCGACCTGACGTTCGCAATTGATCGAGCCCGCAGCGGCACCCGGCGCGATACAATCGGTCACGGGAGCGCGACCGGCGAGGACGATACCGCCCCACTGGCCCGAAGAGTTGACGTTGTTCAGGCCCTGAACATTGTCGCGGCTGGTGAAGATGATCGGGCGCGACTGGGTCCCCACGGCGCTGATGTCGCTGCCGCGGTTGACCATCAGGAAGCTCGACCCGCTGGCATAGGTTCTCACACCCGGTTCGAAGGTCAGCGTGACGTTGCTGTCGCTCAGGCCATCGCTGGCGTCTGGGGCGGGTCCGCCGTCGGTCCCGACATCCACGCGGCCATTCATCCGGTAAAGCAGGCCCTGGTTGAACGGCAGCGTCGTCGAAGCGGTAAAGCGCGCAGGCAGGGTGCAGACGCGATAGGTGCCGGTGGGGCCGCTGATCGTGCCGCTGTCGGTCAGCTGGTCGGGATTGGAAATGGTCGGGCAGCCGGCTGCGGCAGTGACCAGCGAACTGGTCGGCGTCGGCGTCGGCGTGGGGGTTGGCGTCGGCGTGGCCGGCGGATTGTTGATGGTGATGTTCCCGCCCGTTCCCGGCGAGACGATTTCATCGGCACCGCAGCTCGCCAAGGCGAGAGCGGAGGTACCAATTACGAACGAGCGAGTGATTGTTTTCACGGTTTGCGGTCCCCTCAAAAACCGGATGGAAAGGCGCGAAATTCTGATCGCGAATCACCCGCTAGGCCCGCCACGTGACAGTTTTGGTCTCTCCATGACATTTCCGCGACATTCGCCGGAGAAAGCCGCTTCGATGGATAGATGCGGCAGGATATGACTCAACAGTGACAATGTTACAGATATGTTGCAGGGGCTTTTGCGATGTGTTCAAACGGCTCTTCATTGAACTGAAGGAGAGAGATCATGTTCGGGCTCGCAGAGGGGATTGCCATTCTGGCCATGGTACAGGCACCGGTCGCAGACGATTTCGGGCATCAGGCTCTGGTCGACGGACGCGATGCCGCCGCGATCGCCGCGATCATGGACAACGACCAAATCGAGAACGACGATCCGGCGCGGCTGATCAATCTCGGTATCGCCTATGCGCGCAAGGGCGATGAAGCGCTGGCTCGGCAATTGTTCGAGGTTGCGCGGGACAAGGCCGAGCGGGTCGAACTCGAAACCGCCGAGGGCGAATGGATCGACTCCCGCCGACTCGCGCGGCAGGCGCTCGCTATGCTCGAGCGGGGCGAATTCGCTACCGGCTCCCGCGTTGCGGCGCGATAGGTCGGTTCGGGCCCGACCGGTTCCTGACGGATAAAAGGCGCGAACCCTCGGTTCGAACTTCGCACTGAAGATTTCTTTGTCACCCGCGTGTCATGTATAGCCCCCATCGGGGTTCTGACTGTGGAGGGCGCCATGATTCGTGCCGCGTGCACGCATAGCCTCCTGGCGATGAGCTTGGCCTTCGGTGCCACGCAAGCCAGGGCGGACGTGTTGCAGATTGATGGAGAAGACGCACGCTGGATCGCCGGCGGCGCATCCGTCGTGTCGGATCGCGAAACCGTCGATGTCGAATTCGACACCGGCCTCCTTGATGGTGTCGATGCCGAAACCGGGTTTTCGACCGGTATCGCACATCCCGAACACATCGTCGGCGACGCCGCCCGCCATGCGCAGGGCGTGCCGCAGGCCTACCGCGCCAAAGTCGCCGAACTCGCCCGCCGGTTCGATCTCAGCGCTTCATTGATCGAAGCATTGGTCTGGCAGGAAAGCCGCTGGCGCGCCGATGCGATCTCGCCGGTCGGTGCGCGCGGATTGGCGCAGCTGATGCCCGGCACGGCGCGCGAACTGGGGGTGAACCCCGATGATCCCTTCGCCAATCTCGAAGGCGGCGCCCGCTATCTTCGCGAACAGCTCGACCGCTTCGACGGCGATCTGGAGCGCGCTCTGGCTGCCTACAACGCGGGGCCGGGAAGGGTCATCCGCGCCAATGGCATCCCGCGTATCCGCGAGACCCAGCATTATGTCGCGGCCATCATGGGCCGCCTGTCCGATCATTCCCGGGAGTAGCTTTTCGATGCGTTCGATGTTCCGTATTCTTGCCCTAGCGCTTTTCGCCGCACCGACCGCCGCGCTGGCGCAGGCCGCCGATCCTGCGGGATCGGGCCCGGTCGTGGCAGCAGTCGGCTGGCTGCAGGGCACGCTGCTCGGCAATGTCGCCACCGCGGTCGCGGTTATGGCGGTCGCCGCGGTGGGCTTCATGATGCTGACCGGGCGGCTCAACTGGCGCTTCGGCGCCACGGTGATCCTGGGCACCTTCATCCTGTTCGGTGCCGCCTCGATCGTCGCGGGCATCCAGCAGGCGGCGGGCGCCTGAAATGCAGCAGCTCGTCCGCCACCCCGTCCATCGCGCGCTCACCCGGCCGCAGATGTTCGCCGGGGTGACGTTCAACTATTTCATCATCAACGGCATGGTGACGACCGAGCTGTTCCTGATCACCGGCAGCTTCTGGGCCTTGCCCGCCGCGCTGCTCATCCACGGCATCGGCTATTTCGCCTGCCTGCGCGAACCGCGCATCTTCGATCTGTGGATCACCAAGGTGTCGAAATGTCCGCGGGTAAAGAATTACAACCGCTGGGGCTGCAACAGCTACGCCGCCTGAGGCGTAACGGACGAAGGACCGCGACCGCATGAGCAAATGGATCGGAGCTGCCTCCTGGAGCGCCAGGGAAGCGCGCGCGGGCGACCGGCTGCCCTATGCAAGGCTGGTCGACGGCAACACGCTGCTGCTGCGCGACGGTTCGCTGATGACCGCGCTGCAGGTGCCTGGCCTGCTGTTCGAAACCGAGGACAGCGAAGCGCTCAACGCCCATGCGGCGACGCGCGAGATCATGCTGCGCTCGACGCTGGATGCGCGCTTCGTGATGTATCACCACGTGGTGCGGCGCCGCGTCGAGGTCGATCTCGAGGGTGTCTATCCCGACGATCTGAGCCGCCATATTTCGGAGCGCTGGAAGGAGCGGCTCGGTTCGGGCTCGCTGTTCATCAACGACCAGTTCGTCACGCTGATCCGCCGCCCCGCGCGGGGCAAGGCTGGCCTTGTGGAACGCGCAGCCAAGAGCTGGCGCCGCAAGGGTCGGGCCGAGATCGAGGCCGACCCCAAGGACCTGCGAGCGCTGAAATCCGCCGCGACCGGGCTGATGGCTTCGCTCGCCGCCTATGGGGCGCAGCCGCTGGGCGATTACACCGGACCGCAGGGCGCCACCAACAATGAGCTGCTGGAACTGCTCTCGGCGCTCTACAACGGCGAAATGCGGCCGGTGCGGCGGCCTGCCGACGATGTCGATATCGGCAATATGCTGCCCTATCGGAGGGTTTCTTTCGGGCTCGATGCGCTGGAGCAGCGCGGCTCGGGCGCGCCCGAATTCGCCGCGATCCTGGGGCTCAAGGATTATCCCGAGGCGACCAGCCCGGGTCTGCTCGACGCGCTGCTGCGGTTGCCCTTCGAGATGGTGGTCAGCGAGAGCTACGCGCCGCAGGAGCGGCAGACCGCGCGCGAGCGGATGGATCTGGCGATCCGCCGGCTCAAATCCGCCGACGAGGAGGCGGCCGCCGAGCGGGCCGACATGCTCGCCGCGCGCGATGCGCTGGGCAATGGCGCAGTGGGTTTTGGCGATCATCATCTCACCGTGCTGGTGCGCGAGCGTGATCTCGTTCGGCTCGACGATGCGACCGCCGCCTGTGCCGCAGCGCTGGCCGATACCGGCGCGATCGCGGTGCGCGAGGACACCAATCTGGAACCCGCCTTCTGGGGCCAGTTCCCCGGCAACGAGGGCTATCTGGTGCGCCGCGCGCTGATCTCGAGCGCCAATATGGCGAGCTTCGGTTCGTTCCATGGCTTCGCGCTGGGCAAGGCCGAGGGCAATCACTGGGGCGAGGCGGTGACGCTGCTGCAGACGACCAGCGCGACGCCGTTCTTCTTCAACTTCCACCATGGCGATCTGGGCAATTTCTCGGTCATCGGCCCCTCGGGCTCGGGCAAGACCGTGGTGATGAACTTCCTCGCCGCGCAGGCGCAGAAGTTCAAGCCGCGCACCGTGCTGTTCGACAAGGATCGCGGCGCCGAGCTGTTCATCCGCGGGATCGGCGGGCGCTACGATCGTATCAGCGCGGGCGAGCCGACCGGTTTCAACCCGATGGCGCTGGCCGACAACGCCACCAATCGAGCCTTCCTGCGCGACTGGCTGGGCGTCCTGCTCAAGGCCGAGGGACCCGAAGAAGCCGCGACCATCGCCGCTGCGGTGGACGCCGCTTACGCCAACGACGGTTCGCTGCGGCGGCTGCGCCATTTCAAGGAGCTGCTCTCGGGCACCCGTCGTCCTCAGCCGGGCGATCTGGCCGACCGGCTTGGTGCGTGGATCGGCGAAGGCGAGAACGGCTGGTTGTTCGACAACGCCGAGGATCGGCTCGATCTCAGCACGCGGGTGGTGGGCTTCGACATGACCGCGCTGCTCGAAAACCCCAAGCTGCGCACGCCGACGATGATGTATCTGTTCCACCGGATCGAGGAGCGGCTCGACGGCGATCCGACCATGATCCTGATCGACGAGGGCTGGAAGGCGCTCGACGACGAGGTCTTCGCCGCGCGGATCCGCGACTGGCTCAAGACGCTGCGCAAGCGCAACGCGCTGGTCGGTTTCGCCACCCAGAGCGCGCGCGATGCGCTCGAAAGCCGCATCTCCACCGCGCTGGTCGAACAGACCGCGACCATGATCTTCATGCCCAACAGCCGCGCGCGACCCGAGGATTATTGCGACGGGTTCGGGCTGACCCAGCACGAGCTGGCGCTGATCCGCACGCTGCCCGCCCACAGCCGCTGCTTCCTGATCCGCCAGCCCGATGCCAGCGTGGTGGTCCGGCTCGACCTCTCGGGTGCGCCCGAGGTGCTGACCGTGCTTTCGGGACGCGAGGGTTCGGTGCGCCGGCTCGACCTGCTGCGAGAAGCGGTCGGCGACGATCCGGCGGACTGGTTCCCCTCACTCACCGGCGCGGCCTGGCCGGGCGGCGGCGCGAACGACAGCCTCGGCTACATTCCCGAACGACTGGCCGCCGAATGACGGTGAATTGCCAGCAGGTGGCCCAGGAGGTCGGTTCGGGCGTCGCGGCGGCGCTGCGCGCGGTCGATTGCACTGCGGGCAATCTCACCGCGCAGGCCTTCGGGCGACTGTTCGCCCCCGGTGGCTCGATGGCCACGGTGCTGACCATTTTGCTCACGATCTATATCGCGATTTTCGGGCTGCAGTTGCTGACCGGCCGGTCGAGCATCGGGGTGCGGGCCCTGACCCCGCGGATGATCACCGTGGGTCTGGTGCTGACCTTCGCGACCAGCTGGGTCGCCTATCAGAGCGTGGTCTGGAACCTGGCCATCGGCGCTCCCGACTGGCTGGCGGGCGTGCTGACCGGCACGACCGAATCCGCCACCACGACCTTCGCGCAGAAGATCGATGTGGTGTTTCTTGCGATCCAGCAGGCGAGCGCGGGCGCCGAGGACATCTCCGCATTCTCGCCCGAGGGGATGATGTGGCTCGGGGCGATGCTGTTCATGCTGGGGACCGTCGGTCTGCTGGTAACCGCGCGCATCGCGCTGGCGGTGCTGGTGGCGCTGGGGCCGGTCTTCGTCGTCATGGCGCTGTTCGAGGGGACGCGCGGTCTGTTCGCCGGCTGGCTCGAGGGCGTGACCATGCTGGCGCTGGCACCGCTGTTCGCGGTGATCGGCGGCAGCGTGATGCTCGAACTGGCGGTGCCGGTCCTGTCTACGCTGGTGGCGACACCGGGGCAGGTCGATGCGCAAGCGGCGATGGGCTTCTTCATGATCGGCGCGGTTCACGTCGCGCTGATGGTGCTGGTTCTCAGGACAGCCGCGACCATGGTGGGCGGCTGGACCGTGTTCGGTCTCGCCCCCTCTGAAAGCGACCGTCAGGATGCGCCCACAGTCATCCATACCTCCACGCCCGCAGCCGCCGCGGGGCAACCCGCGACCGAGCAGGCGCAGGCCACCTCGCAGGTGCTGGCGCAGGCGCGCCGCATCGATATCGCCGCGCAGCCGGTTGCCATGCCGGCCAATGACGCGGGCGGGTCGACGCAGACGGCGCAGGCCCGCACCACCCGGGTTTTCAACGCCGCTTCGGGCGCCGCTCCGGCGCAGCCCGGTATCGCCCCGATATCGCGTGCGCATGGCGTGGGAAGCCGCTTCCGCTCGGCCAATACGAGTCCTCTGGAGTCCAAGAAATGATCCGTCCCACCGCTACCGCGTTGGCGCTCGCCCTGTTCGCCGCGCCTTTGTCTTCGCCGTTGTCGGCGCAAGACGACCGGCTGGTCGAGATACCCTATGACGAATCGCGGGTGGTCCGGGTCAACGGCCAGGTGAAGGTCCAGGCCACGATCCGCTTCGACGACAGCGAAGCGATCGAGAACGTCGCCATCGGCGACTCTACGGCTTGGCAGATCACGCCCAACAAGCGCGCCAACCTGCTGTTCGTGAAGCCGCTCGAAGCTCGCGCCTCGACCAACATGACCGTCGTGACCAACAAGCGCACCTATCTGTTCGACCTGGTGGCGAGTCCGAATGCGAAACCGCTCTACGTCCTCAGCTTCACCTATCCCGATGAGCCGAAGGAAGAATCGCCGCAGCTTGCCGGCGCAATCCCTGCGGCAGAGGCAAGCGCAGATCCGCTTGCGTCGGTCGATCCCGCGGAGCTCAACTTCGCCTGGGCGGCTTCGGGCGACACGGCGCTGCTGCCGGTGCGCATTTTCGACGATGGCGAGGCGGTGTTCCTTACCTGGCCGCAGGGGCGCGCCGTTCCAGCCATCCTCACCACCAATGCCAAGGGCGATGAGGGGCCGGTGAACTTCACGGTGCGCGAGGATGTCATCGTGGTCGACGGTGTGCCGCGCGAGATCGTGCTGCGCTCCGGCGAGGGGAAAGCCACGCTCGTCAACACCGGCCCAGAACGGACCCGACGCGAAACACGCGCTGAAACGGCTCCCGTTTCGGCAGGAAAGGTGGGATCATGAAACTGGCCATGCGCATGCCGCCCAAGAGCGGGATCTCCGGACCTGCCAACGACGTCGATCCGCGCGACGATGCGGATGCCGAGATCATCGATCTGGCTCAGCGTAACAGCTTTCCGGCGGTCGCCGCCAGGAAGGGGCGCAGCGAAGGGGTCGGGATGGTCGCGGGTATCGCGCTGGTCGCCGCGCTGGGTGCGGTGACGCTGTGGAGCATGAATTCGGCGCGCGTCGCCGAGCCCGAAGGGATCGGAAGCGCGCAGCCTGCGCCGCAAGCTGCTGCCGCGCCGGTGCCGGTCGCGGCACCGCTTACGGCTGAAGCCGCCGCGCCCGTGCCGATGGCGCCGCCCGCGCCCTACGCGGATCCGGCACCTTCGCCGGTGTATTCGGCGCCGCCGCAATCGATGCCGGCGAGCAATCCCTATTCAAGCCCGACGCTGGTGTTCGATTCCGGCTCCTCCGCGGCGACCTTGCAGGCCGGCCCGACCGCAGCCGGCGAAGCCGCTGCAACGAGCGATACCGGCAATTCGGCTAGCGATTTCGCCAGCCGTGTGGGCGGTGTCGGCGGCGCGCCGGCGCAGGCGAAGGCGATGACCAATCCATCGACCACGGTGACGCAAGGGACGTTGATTCCCGCCGTGCTCGAGACCGCGATCGACACCAACGTTCCGGGTTATGTCCGCGCAGTGGTCAGCCAGGACGTCAAGAGCTTCGACGGGACCCGGGTTCTGGTTCCCCGGTCGAGCCGGCTGATCGGTCAGTACCAGTCCGGTCTCCAGGGCGGGCAAAAGCGCGCCTATGTGATCTGGACCCGGATCATTCGGCCCGACGGAGCATCGGTGAACCTCGCCTCTCCGGCGATCGGTTTCGACGGGACCACCGGGCTCCAGGGCAAGGTCAGCAACAGCTTCTTCAAGCGGTTCGGTTCGGCGATGCTGTTGTCGGTCGTGGGCGGCCTGAGCGCACTCGGGTCGGGCGGCGCATCGGTGGTGCTGGGCGGTGCGGGGCAATCGGCCGCTAGCGTCGCTGCGCAGCAGGATGGCCAGCGCGGTCCGACGGTGCGCGTGCGCCAGGGCGAGCCGATCCGCATCTTCACCGCGCGCGATCTCGCCTTCACCCAGGTAAGCTGAGGCGATCACGAGCGATGAGCGCGGATATTCACACCCTCCAGCCGGGCGAGATCGAGCCGCTGCAGCCCGTCGCCGGCGAGCGCAGCGTCTATCTCGATGCCTATCTCGCGCCGTTCCGGCACTGGCTCGATCGCGACACGGTCACCGAGATCCTCGTCAACCGCCCCGGGGAGGTGTGGATCGAGGATTCCGCCCATCCCGGAATGCAGAAGATTGCGGTGGCCGAGGTCGATGACCGGCTGGTCCAGCGGCTGGCCGAACAGGTGGCGCGGGTCAGCCACCAGGGGATCAATCGCGAGCATCCGCTGCTCGGCGCGACCTTGCCCGACGGCGCGCGGATTCAGTTCTGCGGCCCGCCGGCTGCGCGCAAGCACTGGACGATGGCAATCCGTCGCCATCGCCGGCTCGACCTTACGCTCGACGCCTACGATCAGGGCCCGCTCACGCCGCGCCGCGACGAACCGCTGCCCGATCCGCACGCCGAGCCGATCGCCTTTCTGCGCGCCGCGATCGGGCAGCGGCGGACGATCCTGATCTCAGGCGGCACCAGCACCGGCAAGACCACCTTCCTCAACGCCATGCTGGGAGAAATTCCGCGGCACGAGCGGGTGGTGCTGGTGGAGGATACGCCCGAACTCAAGCTGCCGGGCGAGAACGGCGTCGGTCTGGTGGCAGTGAAGGGCGAATTGGGCGAGGCCAAGGTCACCGCCAACGAGCTGCTTCAGGCGGCGCTGCGGCTGCGCCCCGATCGCATCGTCCTGGGCGAATTGCGCGGCGCGGAAAGTGTCAGCTTCCTGCGCGCGATCAACACCGGTCATCCGGGCAGTTTCTCGACCATCCACGCCAATTCGCTGAGCGGCGCGCTCGAGCAGTTATCGCTGATGGTGATGCAGACCGGGATCGGCCTGACCCGCGCCGATACGATCGCCTATGCCGCGAGTGTCATCGACGTTCTGGTTCAACTGGGCCGTGATGCTCATGGCGGACGCGGCATCGCCGACATTTCGCTGAGCAGCGAACTGGTTTGATGGCGCCGCCGACCGGCTCTCCGGAAAACGAAAAAGACGCATAATGGAGCCTGTGCGCAACATAGCTGCGTAGAGGGTTGCCAGCAATCGGCGATCTGTTACCTTTCCGTGTCTAAGCCGCAAAATAGACGGCTGGATGAGGAGAGGGAATTATGAGGGTTAAGGCCACCCTTCTGGCCGGCATTTGCGCCGGTGCAGTTGCAGTTCCGGTTCACGCACAATCTGCCGCCGATAGCGATCTGGAGAATCCGCGCTTCAACGCACCGACGATCATCGTCACTGCGCAGCGTCAAAACCAGACTTTGCAGGAAGTGCCGATCGCGGTCAGCGCGTTCGATGCCGAAGCGCTCGAGGCGCAGCAGATCGAAAATGCGAGCGATCTTCAACTCACGCTTCCCAACGTCTCCTTCACCAAGTCGAACTTCACCGCTTCGAGTTTCACCATTCGCGGGATCGGCGATCTGTGCGTCGGGGTGACCTGCGACAGCGCGACCGCGATCCATCAGAACGGAGCGCCGCTGTTCGGCACGCGCCTGTTCGAAACGGAATATTTCGATCTCGAACGCATCGAGGTCCTGCGCGGTCCGCAGGGCACGTTGTTCGGGCGCAATGCCACGGCAGGCGTGGTGAACGTCGTCACCGCCAAACCCGATCTGTCCGGCTTCGGCGGTGCCGCGACCTTCGAATATGGCAATTACGACAGCATCAAGGCGACCGGCATGATCAATGTGCCGGTCGGCGAAGCCATCGGTGTACGCGTGGCCGGCTTCTACCTCAACCGCGATGGCTACACGACCAATCTCTTCGACAATTCATCGATCGACGGGCGCGACATGTACGCCGTGCGCGGTTCGCTGCGGTTCGAGCCGGGCGCCAATACGACCATCGACCTGATCGGCTATTACTTCCGCGAGGACGACGACCGTCTGCGCATCCAGAAGCAGACCTGTCAGCGCGATCCCACCGGGGTGCTCGGCTGTCTGGCCAACCGTCGCGACTTCGACAGTACCAATGCGAATTCGACGCTCGCATCGGTGCTTTCTTCCTCGGAACTCTACGCCATCCAGGGTCTGCCGCCCGGCTTCGGCCTCGGCAGCATCTACGGTCCCGACGGCTTCGCCAATTTCGACGAGCCGAATGATGTCCGCACGGTAAATACGCCGTTCACGCCGGAATATTTCACCGACGAAATGATCCTCCAGGCGCGGCTGGAGCAAGCCATCGGCTCGTTCGACCTTTCGATCGGCGGCACCTATCAGGAAAACCGGGTCGATTCCCGGCAGGACTACAATTTGGGCGTGCTCGATCGCAGCGGCTATGCCGGAGCGCTCAACCAGCTGGCAGCTTTCGCCCAAGCCCCCGGGATCGGTGCCTATCTGGCACCCATTGCCAATGCCTTGATACCCAACGGACCCAACGGAATCCTGTGCGCTTCGGACAATGACGACGGCAACCGGGGCGTCTACGAAGGCAATGCCGTCTGCGCGGATGTGCCGCTGGCCTTCGATCGCTCGAACCAGGACAACAAGGCCTGGTCGGTCGAAGGAATTCTCTCGAGCGATTTCGACGGGCCCTTCAACTTTTTGGTCGGCGGCATCTACGCCAATGTGACCACGGATACGAACAGCTACTACGTCAACTCCTTCGGCCTCGATTATGCGACCGGGATATTGGGTACGTTCAGCGCGCTGGGGGCGGGCGCGCCGCCTTCCTATCTCGCGACCTCGATGTATCGCAACAACACCCGGTCGTTCGAACTGGAGAGCTTCGGCATCTTCGGCGAGGTCTATGTCGACCTCACCGACCGGCTCCAGTTCACCGGCGGGTTGCGTTACAATGACGACACCAAGGATGTCACCGCCCGCACCACTCTGGCAAACTTCCTCAATCCCTTCGGCGGCGGCGATCCTTTCGATTCGCCCTTCGTCGGCGGGTTCGATGCCGACCCGGGCACGCCCGGCAATCAGCTGGTGCAGCAGCGGTCCGTCTCGTTCGACGAGATCACCGGGCGCGCGGTGCTCGATTTCGCGGTCACCCCGGACAATCTGATCTACGCCTCCTACTCGCGCGGCTACAAGTCGGGGGGCATCAATCCGCCGCTCTCGCCCATCTTCGCGGTTCCCGAATCCTTTGGCTCGGAGATCATCGATGCGTTCGAAATCGGGTCGAAGAACTCGCTTGCGAACGGGCGGCTGCAGCTCAATGCCACGGCGTTCTACTACAAATACTCAGGTCTCCAGCTCAGTCGCATCGTGGCGCGCACCTCGGTCAACGACACCATCGATGCCATCGTTTACGGTGCCGAAGTCGAGGCGGTCATCGCGCCCGATCCGGCCTGGCTGATCAACATGTCGTTCAGCTATCTCAACGCCAAGGTCGACGGTGACCAGTTCTTCTCGAATCCGCGCGATCCGGGCGGCGGCGATCCTAATGCCGTGATCATCAAGGACATCTCCAACGGTTCGCTCTGCGCGGTCACCGGTGCGAATGCCAACGCCTTCGTTGCGACGATCAACCCTGCGCTCGGGCTGCGCGGTCCGACCGCCTTCCCGAGCGATGGCGGAATCGCTTCGACCGGTGCCTTCAGCATCTGTTCCGCGCTCGAGGCGCAGGCGCAGGCGGTCGGGGCGGCGTTCGGAGGAATCCAGGTCCTGAGCCCCGGTGTCGAGGTCAACCTCAACGGCAACAAACTGCCTCAGGCGCCCGAAATGAAAGCCTCGGTCGGCGTTCAGTACACGGCCGACTTCAACAACGGCTGGTCGCTGGTGCCACGGTTCGATCTGGCCTTTACGGGCGAACAGTACGGAAACGTGTTCAACGGCAACGTCAACAGGATCGAGCCCTTCGTCCAGGCGAATGCGCAGATCCAACTGAACGGGCCCGACGATCGCTTCTTCGTTCGGGGTTTCATCCAGAACATCTTTGATAGCGACTCGGTCACCGGTCTCTATCTGACCGATGCGTCTTCGGGCAATTTCACCAATATCTTCACCCTCGACCCGCGCCGCTACGGCATCGGGGTGGGTGTGACTTTCTAGACTTTCGCTTCCTTGGGAGAGGGAGGGGGCCGGGCGCATCGTCCGGCCCTTTTTTATACCGGAGTCGGTTAGCTGCGCGTGCTGGCGAAGGGCGAGAAGTCGGTGTCGGTATCGTATATTTCGATGTCTTCGCGCCGTTTGAGCCAGCCGATCACCAGATAGGTAAAGGGCGTGAGCAACGCCTCCCAGGCGGTCTTGATCGCCCATTGCGAAAGCACGACCTGCCACAGCAATTCGGGGGGCCAGCCGGCCAGCCCATAGAAGGCGAGCGGGTAGAAGATCAGGCTGTCGAGCCCCTGACCGACCACCGTCGAGCCGATCGTGCGGCTCCACAGCGCCTTGCCCCTGGTCCAGACCTTCATCCGCGCGAGGACATAGCTGTTGGCGAACTCGCCCGCCCAGAAGGCGATCATCGAAGCGGCGACGATCCGCCAGGTGTTGCCGAACACCTGCTCGTAGGCGGCTTGCCCGGTCCAGCCGGGGGCGGGCGGGAGCGCGACCACCACCCACGCCATGAAAGCCATGAACGCGAGCGCCGCGAACCCGGTCCAGATCACCCGCCGCGCCCGGGCGTAGCCATAGACCTCGGTCAAGACGTCGCCGATGATGTAGCTGACCGGAAAGAACAGCACCCCCGCACCGAACGACCACTCGCTGCCGTCGGGCAGGGTGATGAAGGAGGGCTTGGCTGCGCCGATCAGATTGGACAGGATCAGGATGGTGACGAAAGCCGCCATCACCAGATCGTAATATCGGAAGCGCGGCGGTTCGGCGGTGGCCGGGACGGCGGGCGGCGCAGGATTTTCCATCGGGCAACGTCCTATCGCCGATTGGCGCAAAGGCAAAGCCGCGCTATTGCCCCACGGGTGCGCGCCCGTAGCTCATCTGGATAGAGCGCGAGACTTCTAATCTTGAGGCAGCAGGTTCGAGTCCTGCCGGGCGCACCATTCCCCTTCGGCTGTTTTCGTCCCGAGCCGCGGAGTTGCGTCCGGGAGATTACCGGCGGAGCTATCGGTCGGATTGCTCCGGCAAGTGCGCCAAGCGATGCTCCATCTCCTTCACCGAGGTGACATCTCTGAAGGAAACTGCGGCACGGTCGCCGGGCAGGGGCGAGATCCCCAGGTCGAGCCAGCGACCGCTGTCCTTCAACTGGACCGTCGCCCGGCGCGGTTTGCCTTCGTCGAGCGCTTGGCGCACCTCGGGGAACAAGGGCGGTTCGAAGGGAGAATTCGCTTCGTCGAGCAGTTCGCCTTCCAGCGACGACCCCAGCATGCGATCGGCCGCCGGATTGGCTTCGAGAAAACGGAACCTGGACGGGTCTTCGGTCCCTGCAGCACCGATCAGCAGGAAGCCGTCTTCCATCGCCTGGAACAGCGTTCGATAGCGTTCCTCGCTGATGCGCAACCGGTCCTGGGCATCGCGGCGCTCCGTAATCTCGACGAAACTGAGCACGATCCCCTCGATACGATCCTCGACGGTTCGATAGGGGCGTAGCCGCATCATCAGCCATCGGCCGTCGCGCGTCTTTACCTCGTTCTCGATCGGGGAGAGATCGCGCAGCACGCGGCGCGCATCGTTCTCGACGCCATCATATTCCAGCTTGTGCGTGAAATCGGTGATGGGCCGACCCACATCGCTTTCGCTGACGCTGAAGAGCTGTTCGACTGCGGGCGTCAGCATCTTGATGCGCAAGTCGGCATCGAGAAACAGAGTGCCGATTTCGGTCGCGTTGATCAGGTTCTGCAGGTCGCTATGGGCGCTGGCGACGTTGTCGAGCTTGGTCTTGAGTTCGGAATTCACCGTCTGCAGCTCTTCGTTGATCGACTGCAGCTCCTCCTTGCTGGTCTCCAGCTCCTCGGTGGCCGAGCGCAACTCTTCGTTGATGGCTTGCAGCTCCTCGTTGGAGGCGCGCAGCTCCTCGGTGGAGGTCTCCGAATGCTCCATGGTGACCTGTAGCCGTTCCTTGGTTTGCTGCAGCTCGGCTTCCAGCTGGGTCAGCACGCTGTCCTTGGTGTCCGGGTCTTCCAGGGTGCTGCTGTCCATACAGGCTTCGACTTCATCGAACAGCACCAGCATGTAGTCGCTACCCGCTTCGTTGTCCCGAAACGGGCGAACCACCATGTTCACGTAGAAGCTGCGGCCGTCGCGCTCCAGCCGGACCCGTCGCGCTTCGACGCTCTTGCCGGTGTGGGCCGCCTGGTACAGGGCGGTACGCAACTCAAGCCGCAGTTGCGGGTGCACCAGTGTCGTCAGGTTCAGCGAGGGTTCGCCGCCGACATAGCGCAGGAAATTCCCGGCCCGGTCGGACATGTGCACGATTTCAGCGTCGTGGTTGACGATGACGCTGGGCGGCGCGTATTGCTCCAACGCGCGTTGGTGCACATCAGCAAAGGAGAACTTCCGGTTGCGTCTGGACGGTTCGCTGAATGGAGGGCGGCTCGGGGCGCTCAAGGTAAAGCCCTGATAGGGCCCGGCAGGCGCGCGTCGCAGTGAGGACGACACTTCTTTCGCACGATAGATACGGTTCTTTTTGTCCACCGGCGTGAATAGCTGGCTGCAGGCATCGGCAGTTTCCGAGCTGCCGAGGAACAGG
>JAHJPT010000236.1 GCA_018819685.1 Alphaproteobacteria bacterium | reverse complement strand
GATCCCAGCCGCCCGCCTCGCGCGCCAGCCGCAGCGTGCGGATCGCCTCGTCGGCGGTGAAGCAGCCCGCGGTATTGGGGAGATAGGTGACCTTCTTCGGGTCGATGAAATCGGTCAGCATCGGCGCCTTGGGATCGCTGACATTGACCCGCCGCACCGCGACCGTGACGATTTCGGCGCCGCTGGCTTCGAGGGCGGCGGCATTTTGCGCAAAGTCGCTATACTTGCCCGTACCGACGATGAGGCGGGAATTGAAGGTGCGGCCCGCGACGCTCCAGCTGTCGTCTTGCGGTCCGGACCCGCCGCCGACGAAATGGACGATCTCGAGCCGGTCGCCCTCTGCCACGGCATGCTCCGCAAGCTCGCTGCGCGGGGCGATGATGCCGTTGCGCTCGACCGCGACCTTGGCGGGATCGAGCTCGAGCTCGCGCACGAGTTCGGCGATGGTAGTGGCGGAGGTGCGGCGGGTTTCGCCGTTGACGGTGAGGGTGATGGGTGCGGTCATGATCCGCGCGAGATAGCGGTCAATGCGCGTTGCGCAAGTTCAGCACGTGTCCGAGCGAAACCAGCGCCACGCCGATGATCGTCAGCACCGCTTCCTCGAAGCCGTGCGGCACCGCCAGCGCGCCGCCCATGAAGCTGAGTCCGGTCATCGCCACGACGAAAGGCGCGGCGCGCCGATGGCGCAGCGCGCCCCAGCCGATCGCGACCGCCGCGATCAGCACCGCGACGGCCAAGCCGATGCGGTGGATGTCGGGGTGGAAGAAGAACTGTCCGCCCACGCCCAGACCCGAGACGATCACGATGCTGGCAAGGCAGTGCAGCGCACACAGACCCGACAGCACGATGCCGCTGCGATCGAGGCGGCGACGAATCGGAGAGATGGCGCGTTGGAGCATCGCGAACCCATCTATGTGATAGTGTAACATAATACAAGTGCCGCCAGCCGGCCGGTTTGCCGCTCGTCTTGCGTAGCCCGCCCGCGAAATTGCCGGATTTGCACTTGCCTGGCGGCGCACCGCCACTCAAACAGCGCCGCATGAACCGTCCCGCCTCCCTGCCCGCTGCCGCGCAACCGGGCGCGATCGCCAATTGGCTGCTGTTCGTGGCCTTGCTGGTCATCGCGATGGTGGCGGTCGGCGGCATCACCCGGCTGACCGAAAGCGGGCTGTCGATCACGCAATGGCAGCCGGTGACGGGCGCGATTCCGCCGCTGACCGAGGCGGACTGGCGCGCCGAGTTCGAGCTCTACCGCCAGACGGGCGAATATCGCAACGTCACCGGCCCCGCGGGAATGGACCTCGCGGGGTTCCAGTTCATCTATTTCTGGGAATGGTTCCATCGCCTGCTCGGACGCGTGATCGGGCTGGCCTTCGCGCTGCCGCTGGCGTGGTTCTGGGCCCGCGGCGCCATCCCCGCGGGCTACAAGCCCCGCCTGCTCGCGCTGCTCGCGCTGGGCGGGATGCAGGGCGTGTTCGGCTGGTTCATGGTCCGCTCGGGCCTGTCGGGCGAGATGACCGACGTCAGCCATTTCTGGCTCTCGATCCATCTCCTGACCGCGTTGTTCACGCTGGGCGGGCTGGTCTGGACCGCGCTCGACCTGCGCGCGCTGGCGCGCAGCGGCGAGCCGCCCGCACGCTGGACCGCCATGGCGAGCTGGGTCGGAGCGGTGCTGTTCCTCCAGCTGCTGCTCGGCGCCTGGGTCGCGGGGCTCAACGCCGGCCACGCGTCGGACAGCTGGCCGCTGATGCAGGACCGCCTGATCCCCGAATACGACAGCTCGCGCGGGTTCCTGTGGGCGGTCACCCACGATCCCTTCCTGATCCATTTCCTTCACCGCTGGTGGGCATGGGCGGTGGTCGCCGCGCTGGTGGTGATGGCGAGACGGGTCAAACCGCTCGATCGCCGCGCCTCGATTGCCATCCATAGCGCCTTCGGGACGCAGATCCTGCTCGGCATCGCGACCGTGCTGACGGGGGTCGCGCTATGGGTCGCGGTGGCGCACCAGCTCGTGGGCGCGCTGCTGGTTGCGGCCTTCGCCTGGGGCGCCCACGCGCTGGGGCGCCGAAGCTAGCCGAATATTCGATCCATCGACGATGTGGTATTATTATACCGCAATCGAAACACGCGGATTTGCTTGACTTGCGCCGGGTGTAAGGCCATTTGCCGCCCGCTTCGCAGGTCCGGCAGCGGTCGGATTCGCGCAACCACACACTAATAACGGAATCCAAAGCCATGAAGGCTCTCAGCAAGATGACCCGGTCGATCAAACCGGCCGAGGTCGAAAAGGACTGGCACATTATCGACGCCGACGGCCTGGTCGTCGGTCGTGTCGCCACGATCATCGCCAATATCCTGCGCGGCAAGCACAAGCCCAGCTTCACCCCGCACGTCGATTGCGGCGATCACGTCATCGTCATCAACGCCGACAAGGTGAAGTTCACCGGGCGCAAGATGACCGACAAGGTCTATTACCGCCACACCGGCCATCCCGGCGGCATCAAGGAAACGACGCCCGCCAAGGTTCTCGAGGGCCGCTTCCCCGAGCGCGTGCTCGAAAAGGCCGTCCAGCGCATGATCCCGCGCGGACCGCTGGGCCGCGACCAGATGCGCGCGCTGCATCTCTATGCCGGCACCGAGCATCCGCACGACGGGCAGCAGCCCAAGACGCTCGACGTCGCTTCGATGAACCGCAAGAACAAGGCAAGCAGCTAATGGTCGCCGACAACACCAGCGAAACCCCCGCCGACAAGACCGCCGACGAGACCAAGGTCGACGCCGCGGCCGAAACCACCTCCGAGACTTCGGCTGAAGCCACCAGCGAAGCCAAGCCCGAGGCGGCTCCCGAGCCGGCTTCCGAGCCCAAGGCCGAAACCAAGAGCGATTCGGTTTCCGATCTGGCCGACCTCAAGAGCATCGCCGGCGACGCCCCCGAGGGCGATTCCGCCGAGATCGCGCGGACTGCCAGCGTGCCGCTGCGCGAGCAGGAGCTCGACGCGCAGGGCCGTGCCTATGCCACCGGTCGCCGCAAGGATGCCAAGGCGCGCGTCTGGATCAAGCCCGGCAGCGGCAAGGTCACCGTCAACGGTCGCGACCAGGAAATCTATTTCGCGCGTCCGACGCTGCGGCTGATCATCAACCAGCCCTTCGCCATCACCGATCGTGAAGGCCAGTACGACGTGATCTGCACCGTGCGTGGCGGCGGGCTTTCGGGCCAGGCCGGCGCGGTGAAGCACGGCATCAGCCAGGCGCTCGCCAAATACGAGCCCACGCTGCGATCGACGGTCAAGGCCGCCGGCTTCCTCACCCGCGACAGCCGCGTGGTCGAGCGCAAGAAGTACGGCAAGGCCAAGGCGCGCAAGAGCTTCCAGTTCTCGAAGCGCTAAGCACTGCCCGGCCGGTCAGCCCGGTCGGAAGCTACTATGGAAACAGGGCGGTCCCGCGAGGGGCCGCCCTTTTTCCTTGTGCAATCCTCACGTTCGCGCGGGCGCGGGCGGTTTTCTAATGAACCGGCGGATCGGTCCGCGGCACCTGATGCACCGGCGCCACCGGTTCGCCCGGCCGACGCGGGGGCATCGCGTTCTCAGGCACGTCGTCGATCATCATGTCGGGCGTGTCGACATTCTCGAGGTTGCGGACGCAGACCTTGATGGTTTCCCCATCCCAGCGCAGTTCGTTGAAGCTGGGCGGGGTCGAACGGGTGCGCTTCGACAGCGTGCCCGCACCGATCATCCGCACCGGGCCATCGGCGGTTTGCTCCATGATGTCGAAGGCATCGTGGACATGGCCGCTGATGACCGCCGCGACCGGACGACTGGCCAGCGCGCGCAGCGCCTCGCCGCCGCGCATGGTCAGCGCGGTTCCCTCGGTGCCCACTTCACGCAGCGGATGATGGACCGCCACCAGAGCGCGTGCGCCCGGCGGCAGCGCATCGATGGCAGCGAGGCATTTCTTCAGTGCGGCCCTGGTGACCCAGCCCTTCGACCAGTTGAAACGCGGCTGCGCGCGCACCGCCGTCTTGAGCGGAACGATCGCCAGCCCCTGCAGGTCGATTTCGCGCTCGACATGTTCGGACATGCCGCAGAACCGTTTGTAGGGGGCAAAGAACCGCTCGAAGAGGTTGAAATAGGGCATGTCGTGATTGCCCACTTCCACCGTGACCGGAACGTCGAGCGACTGGATCCAGCTGGTCGCTGCGGCGAACTCCCTATGGCGCGCACGCATGGTGAGATCGCCGGTGATCGCCACCGCATCTGGCCGCTGCTCGGCGATCTCCTGTTTCACCCAGTCGATCGCCCGATTGTCCTCGAGCCCGAAGTGGATGTCGCTGAGGTGGAAGAGAAGCTTGTCGTCAGTAGCCATGTTGCGACGCTAGCAGATCGACCCCGCACGGGACCAGTTCGAAGGCGGCACGGCTGCCGAGCTGGGCGGGTTCGCCGTCGATCAGCACTCCGAGCGGCTGGCCTCCGCAATCCTCGAGCACGACCCGATCTACCAGACCGAGCAGATCGTGCGGCCCCTCGCGAAAGCTGCGCCGCAACAGCGCCCAGCCCTGTTTCGCCAGTTCGACGGGCGTATCCGCGTGAAAGGCGTCGATCTGCATTCCGCGATGGCTCGGCGTCATCTCGATCAGGGGATAGCCTTCGGGGCGGCCCAATGGCGGTTCGAGACAGTGGACCTGAGGGCCTTCGGTGGTCTCGGTCATCGCTTCGCTTGCCTTGGCGGTGGTTTCCGCCACATCGCCGTCGCGCATCGCCTCGCGCACCGAACCCCAGGCGGTTCCCGGACCGATCAGCAGCCCGGCCAGCGCATCCCCCGCCTCGCAGCGCGCGACCAGCGGTCGCCAGCGCCGCATCGCGCCGCGCTTGTATCGCGCGATGATGGTGCCGACCTCGCTCTCGCCATGCATGCGGATGCTGAGCAGGTTCATCGTTCCGCCCGGCAGCACCAGCACCGCGCCCGACCAGCCGTAGAGGCTGGTGATCGCTGCATTGAGCGTGCCGTCGCCGGTGAAGATCGCGAGGCATCCGATCCCCGCCAGATCCAGTTCGGCGGCCGTGGGGATATCCTCGTCGGGAAAGCGGATGGTGCGCTCGATCGAGAGGCCGGCGGTGCCGCAATGGCTCTGCAACTCCTCGAGCGCCGCTTCGCTGTTGCTGCCGCTCTTGGCGTTGGTCAGCAACCAGAGTTTGTCGGGCAGAGTCATGAAGCCATAGCGCTGGTCCGGCCTATCCGGTTCCCGCAGCGCGAATTCCCGATCGGGCAGCGGGACTGTGCGGCGAGGCTGTCAGATCCTGCCGGTCAGGATCGCCCAGGCCGAGAGGGCATTGAGCGCGCTGTAGATCGCATAGACCGGCGCCAGTCCCGGCCAGCCGTTGGCGGCGAACAGCAGGGTCGCCAGCAGGATCGCGAATTCCAGCACCAGCGAGACCGGCACCCTTGAGCGCGGCCGCATCCAGCCGATCCGCTCGATCATCGGGTGGCCGCTCTCCAGCACGGCCTTGTGCATCGCGAAATTGCCGATTCCGAGCAGAAAGATCACGATCAGGACCATCGACCGGCGTTGTCGCTCGCCCTTCGCCGATTGCCAAGGCCCCTTCGTCAGCAGCTTCGCGCTTTTGGTCAAATCGGCGGTCGTGTTCGTCGACACGGAGATGCGTCGACAGGTGTAATCGCTCATTATGCTACCTGCGAAACGCTCCTCTCCCCCCGAAGGAGGCGATCGCAAGAAGGAGGAATTGAGATGAAACCGATCCTTTACATGGCCGCCGTCATCGGCCTCGCGATCCCCGCAGCGCCTGCGCTCGCGGACGATATCTCGGTGAAATACGACGATCTGGCGCTTTCCACTCCCGAGGGTCAGCGCGAACTCGACAAGCGGATCCTGGTCGCCGCGCGCAAGGTGTGCCGGACCGACATGCCCAACACCGGCACCAGGATCAGCAGCAGCGAAGCGCGCCAATGCGTCGCCGAAGCCCAGCGCCAGGTGAAGCAGCAGGTCGCGGCGCTCATCAGGCAGCAGCGCCTGGGCGGCTGAGAATGCATCCCTGAGACTGGGCGGCCGACTTTCCCCGAAGTCGGCGTCCCGGGGCCTCGGTCGAACCAGTCCGCGACCGGGGCCCCTAATCTTTCGGCTGCAGCCCGATTCCCAGCGGCCCGATCCGGTGGCGGCCTAGCGCCCGGCCATCGCCTTGACCTTGGGCAGATAGGTCCGCCCGATCCGGAGCGCCTCGCCATCGTCGAGTTCGACCGACCACACCCCCAGTCCGTCGTGCCGCAGACCCTTGATCCGGTCGCGGCGCAGGATGGTGGAGCGATGGATGCGGATGAACTGCGCGGGGTCGAGCCGCTCCTCGAGCCCGGCGATGGTCTGGAGCAGGAGATAGGAGCGATCCTCGACATGGAGCCGGACGTAGTCGCGTTCGGCATCGATCCTGAAAACCTGCGCGGTCTCGATCCGCACCAGCTCGGAGCGGTGCGGGATCCACAATTCGTCCAGCCATTCGCTCTTCGGGCGGGCGCCGGCGTCGCGCCGCGACAGCGCGCGCTGGATCGCCCGCTCGAGCCGCTCGCTCTTGACCGGCTTGAGCACGTAATCCACCGCATCGAGATCGAAGGCCTCGACCGCATAATTGTCGTGCGCGGTGACGAAGACGATCGCCGGGGGGCGGTCGTGCTTCGCCAGTTCGCGCGCCACCGAGAGCCCGTCCACTTCGGGCATGGTCATGTCGAGCAGCACCAGATCGGGATGCAGCGCCTCCACCAGCCGCAGGGCGGCCGCGCCATCGCTCGCGGTGCCGACCACCAGGAGATCGTCGAGCCTGGCGCAAAGCACCTGCATCCGCTCGACCGCGAGCGGTTCGTCATCGACGATCAGCGTGCGCAATTTCTCTTTGTCAGTCTCAGCCATGGGTCACCAGCGGTAGTCGGAGTTGGGTTTCGTAGCCGTCCAGCGTCGCGCCGGAAACGATGCTCGCCTGCTCTCCGAAGCGCGCAAGCAGGCGGTCGCGGACATTGGCGAGCCCGATCCCGAAGCCGGCCGCGGCATTGCCCGCCTTGCCCGGGCCGTCGTCGGCCACGGTCAGCACCAGCCGCCCGTATTCCTCGCGCGCCGAGATCGTGATCGTCACAGGCCGGCGGCTGGCCGACACGCCGTATTTGACCGAATTCTCCACCAGCGGCTGGAGGATCATGCCGGGCACCCGGCAATTGCTCAGCGCCTCGGGCAGTTCGAGCCTCGTGCGCAAGCGGTCGGGAAACCGGGTGGTCTCGATCTCGAGATAATGGCGCTGGAGATCGAATTCGTCCGCCAGCGGCAGGTCGGCGGTGGGATCCTCCGCCAGGCTGTGGCGATAGAAGGCGGACAGCGTCTGGATCATTTCCTCGGCCCGGTCGGCGCGCCCGGTCATCACCAGCGCGGAAAGCGAGTTGAGCGCGTTGAAGAGGAAGTGCGGGTTCACCTGATAGCGCAGGCTGCGCAGTTCTGCGGCTTTGGCGGCACTCCGGAAGCGCTCCTCCCGGCGCTGCGCCGCCTGCGCCTGCGCCCCGGCCAGCAGCGCGAGATAGAGTGCCGCCCAGGCCAGGAGCAGGAAATAGCGCCCCAAGGCGATGTCGGTGAGCTGCTGCCAACGATCGGTCCCGGTCGGTGCGGGCGCCAGCACGAGAGTGCGCGGCGGCGCGGCCGAGCCGGCATCCTCAGCGGCCCGATCGCTCGCCGGGCGATCCAGCGCCACCGGCGCCGCGGCGGGCACGTCGACGAGCAGATTGCCGGCATCGTCGCGATAGATGGCGACGCCCTGATCCTCGCCGATCTTCCTGGCCACCTGATCCTGGACCGGCTCGAACATCACCCGGTTGACCTGCGCGATTGCCAGCGAGGCGGGCAGCGCCGCGATCAGCGCCACCGCTATCTTCACGGCCAACGGCCGGGCCTCCACCAGCCGGATCGCCAGCCACAGCAGCAGGGTGATGGCGGCGCCGGCGAGACACACGACCCCGCGGCGCCAGACCAGTTCGCCCTGCATCGGCAGATCGACCACCGATCCGCGCAGGGTGATCAACAGGAAATAGCACAACCATAGCCCGAGGATCGACGCGAGGACGATCCGGAAGGGCACGCGGGTGATGCGCGGCGACAAGTCTGTTTCTTCGCTCACTGGCTATCGCACTAGCCGCTCGGGGCTCGTGCAGGCCAGCGCGATGATCGACGCGATCATGCGGTTGGTCGATGGGCCGGCGCTGGCTCTATGGCTCAGGCGTCGAGCCTTTCCCGCGCGATCCGCTCTTTCCACTGCGCCGGAGCGAGCGTGTGGACGTTGTTCCCGCGCGCATCGACCGCCACCGTCACGGGCATGTTCTCGACGGTGAATTCGTAGATCGCCTCCATCCCCAGATCCTCGAAGGCGACGACCTTCGATGCCTTGATCGCCCGGGCGACCAGATAGGCCGCGCCGCCCGTGGCCATCAGATAGGCGACCTTGAAGCGGCTGATCACCTCCACCGCATCGGCGCCGCGTTCGGCCTTGCCGATCATCGCGAGCAGACCCTGGCCGAGCATGGTCTCGGTGAACTTGTCCATCCGCGTGGCGGTGGTGGGCCCGGCGGGGCCGACGATCTCGCCCATCACCGGGTCGACCGGCCCCACATAATAGATCGCCCGTCCCCTGAAATCGACCGGCAGCTCCTCTCCGTTGCGCAGCATCTCGTCGATGCGCTTGTGCGCCGCGTCGCGCCCGGTGAGCATCCTGCCCGACAGCAGCAGCCGGTCGCCGTGCTCCCAGCCGGCCACTTCCTCGGGCGTGAGAGTGTCGAGATCGACCCGCTTGGCGGCGGCATCGGGCTGCCATTGCACATCGGGCCAGGCGTCGAGATGGGGCTGCTGGAGATAGGCGGGACCCGAGCCGTCGAGGGTGAAATGCGCGTGACGGGTGGCGGCGCAATTGGGGATCATGCCCACCGGCTTGCCCGCTGCATGGCAGGGCCATTCGAGAATCTTGACATCGAGCACGGTCGCGAGGCCCCCCAGCCCCTGCGCGCCGATCCCTTGCGCGTTGACCGCATCGAAAATATCGATCCGCAGCTGCTCGAGATCGCTTTGCGCCCCGCGCTGCTTGAGCTGCGCCATGTCGATCGGCTCCATCAGCGACTGCTTGGCGAGCTTCAGGCAATGCTCCGCCGTGCCGCCGATGCCGATCCCCAGCATTCCCGGCGGGCACCAGCCGGCGCCCATCGAGGGAATCTGCTCCACCACCCAGTCGATGATGTTGTCCGAAGGATTCATCATCTTGAACTTGGATTTGTTCTCGCTGCCGCCGCCCTTGGCTGCGACATCGATATCGACCCGGTCGCCGGGCACCATTTCGACCGACAGCACGCAGGGCGTGTTGTCGCGCGTGTTGCGGCGGGTGAAGGCGGGATCCGCGAGGATCGAGGCGCGCAGCTTGTTTTCGGGATGGGTGTAGGCCCGCCGCACCCCTTCATCGACCACTTCCTGCAGGCTGTGCGGGGAATCGAGCCGGCAGTTCTGGCCCCATTTGACGAAAACATTGACGATGCCGGTGTCTTGGCAGATCGGGCGATGACCCTCCGCGCACATCCGCGAATTGGTGAGGATCTGGGCGATCGCGTCCTTCGCCGCGGGCCCCTGCTCGGCGGCATAGGCCTCGCCCAGCGCGTGGATGTAGTCCATCGGGTGGTAGTAGGAAATGAACTGGAGCGCATCGGCCACGCTTTCGATCAGGTCTTCCTCGCGGATATTTATCATGTCGCTCATCGCCGCTTCACTCCGTTTCGCAGATTCGCCGTGGTCCTTGGCGGGGATTTCGCGATTGTCAAAGCGCTTGGCCACGAGGGGCGTTCCGCCTAAAGCTGCGGGGCCTTGCCCAACCGTGTTGTCTATGTAATACAGCACACGAGCTTCTGGATGAAATGATGACGACGACACTCGCCCGTCCTGCCGATTCCCGCCCTGACGATTTCGCTGCCGCCCGCCGCGCGATGATCGACGGCCAGCTGCGCACCAGCGGCGTCAACGAGCGCTTCGTGCTCGACCGCATGGGCGCGGTCGCGCGCGAGGATTTCGTCCCCGACCAGGCCCGGGGCATCGCCTATATGGATCGCGCGATACGGCTGCCCGACGGCGGCTTTCTGCCCGCCCCGGTGTTCCACGGCAAAATGCTCGAGGAGGCGCGTCCGCGCATCGCCGACCGGGTGCTGATCGTCGACGGCGGGAGCGGCTATCTTGCAGAACTGGTTCGCCCGCTCGTCGCCTCGGTCGAAGCGATCTCCCCCACACAGGGTGTGAAAGGCGAGGCCAAGCTCGAAGCCGCCGATCTGTTGCTGATCGACGGGGCCATCGAACAATTGCCTCCCGAACTGGTCAAGCTCGTCGTCGAAGACGGGCGGGTCGTCACCGGACTGGTCGAGCGCGGCGTCACGCGTCTCGCCACGGGTCGCAAGACCGGCCAGTCGCTGAGCCTGCTGCCGCTCGCCGAAATGGGCATTCCGCGCCTCGGCCAGTTCGACCGTCCGGCGAGCTGGAGCTTCTGATGCCACGCGGGGGGTTGGTTCGCTTCGGACTATCCGGCGCAGCGCTGGCGCTCGTGCTGGCGGCGCCCGCGCATGCCGACACGCTGCAGGAAGCGCTGACGCAGGCTTATCTCAACAATCCCACGTTGGAGGCCGCGCGCGCGCAGCAACGCGCGCTTGACGAGAATGTAGCGATCGAACGTGCAGACGGACGGCCCGGCGTGACCGCGACCGGCAGCTATGTCGAATTCCTCAAGCAGAACTCGACCAGCTTCACCGCACCCGAACGAGCCTTCTCGGTCGGTGCCGATCTCTCGGTGCCGATCTATTCGGGCGGCGCCATCAAGAATGCGATCCGCGCCGCCGAAGTGCGGGTGGGGGCGGGTCGCGCCGATTTGCGCGCCACGCAAAGCGCACTCTTCAGCCAGGTCGTCGCGGCCTATATGGACGTATTGCGCAGTCAGGCGATCCTTGGTCTCACCGCCAACCAGATCGAAGTCCTGACCGTCAACTTCCAGGCGACCAGCGACCGGTTCGAGATCGGCGATCTCACGCGTACCGATGTGGCGCAATCGCAAGCGCGGCTGGCGCTGGCCCAGGGCGATTTTCGCGGAGCACAGGCCAATCTGATCGGCGCGCGCGAGATATATATGCAACTGGTCGGCGAAATACCCGACGATCTGCAGCCGCCGCCGCCGCTGCCCGGTCTGCCCGATTCGGTCGCCGTGGCCGTGGATATCGCGCTCGAGAACAATCCCGATCTGATCGCTGCGCGCGAACGTGCCGAGGCGGCCGTATACGACATCGATGTGGCAGGCGCAGGACGACTGCCGCGGGTCTCGGTGTTTCTCGGCGGCGATTACGAGAACTTCGCCGGTACTCTGGGCGGTGTCGACAGCGCCATCATTCCGCAGACAGCCACTGCGGCCCAGGCCGGGGTGCAGCTCTCGATCCCGATCTTCCAGGGGGGCCGCCCCGCGGCGCTCGAGCGCCAGGCGCAGGCACGGTCGGCAGTGGCGCTAGAGCGCGTGATAGAAGTCGAGCGCGACGTCATCGCGCAGGTCCGCGCTTCCTATTCGAGCTGGCAGGCTTCGCTCGCGATCATCGAAAGCTCCCTGACCGCGGTCGCCGCCGCTGAGCTCAGCCTCGAAGGCGTTCGCGCCGAAAACTCGATCGGCAACCGCACGATTCTCGATGTGCTCAACGCGGAGCAAGAATTGCTCAACGCGCGCGTCGATCTGGTGACAGCGCGGCGCAACGCCTATGTCGCGGGCTTCAGCCTGCTGGCAGCGATGGGTCGCGCCGAAGCCCGCGACCTGGGCCTGGTCGACGAAGGCCTGCTCTACGATCCGGTGGTCAATTACGACCGCGTGCAGGGTCAATGGTGGGACTGGTCGCGCGATCCCGATCCGGTGGTGGAAAGCACCAGCACCGCCGATCTTCCCCCTGCGACGGCGGAGATCGAGCAGGGCGAAATCGGTCCCGTCGACGACCAGGCGAGCGATTCCATTTATTAACCTTGTTGCACGATGCTATGCGCCGATTCGCGTGCCGACGAAGGCGCGGGCGGCAAGCAGGGGCCAGTGATTATGCATCAACCGGGTGAACCGTCGGTCGAAGAGATTCTCGATTCCATCAAGAAAGTGATCGCCCGCGACAACCGCGCCGGGGCGATGGCGACCCGGCGCGAGCGCACGCGTACCCCGACGAACGAAACCAGAGTCGAACCCGCTGCGGCGGAAGCGGAAGAGGCCGAGGAAGTTCTCGAGCTCGAAGAAGAGGCGATGGTTGCGCAAGGTTCCGAGACCGCGGGTGCGGACGCGGAAGTCGCGGAGCCGACGACCTACGAAGAGGACGACGCTCCGCTGACCACCGATACGGTTCGCGCCACGATGCAGCAGAATTTCGAGGCGCTGGCGATGATTTCACGGCCCGGCAAGCAGCCGCAGATCGTCCGCTCGGGCGAAACCTCGCTCGAGGCGCTGACCCGCGAATTGCTGCGCCCGATGCTGGCGCAATGGCTCGACGAGAACCTGCCCGAGATGGTCGAGGAGCTGGTCAAGGCCGAAATCTCCCGGATCGCCGGCAAGCGCGACTGAACGATCGACTGATAGTCGGCTGATCCGGCGCCTGCGCAAAGGCGCTTAACTTTGCCGCACGGCGCGGCTACGCCGTTGTCATGAACAAACGCTTCGGGTTCGCAACCCTCGCCGCCAGCGCCGCCGCGCTTTCGAGTGCCACTCCGCTTGCGGCGCAGGACCGGCAATCAGCGCCGCGCCAAAGCGCGCCTGCGGCAATGAGCGCCGAAGACCTGGTCACCATGCCGCGGCTGGGCGCGCCGAGCGTGTCGGACGACGGCAATCTGGCGGTCTATCCGGTGACGGTCACCGATCCGGCAAGCTATGCGCGCAGCAGCGAGTTCTTTCTCCGCAACCTTGCCGATCCCAGTGCGACGCCGGTCCGGCTCGATCTGGGCGGTGCGGCCAACAGCGCGATGTTCGGCGAGAATGGCTGGCTCTATTTCCTCTCCAGCCGTGCGGTTGCCGCAGGCGGCGAGGAGCAAAGCCGGTTGTGGCGCGTCCAGCTCGGCCCGCAGGGGACGGCGGGTACGCCGATGCTCGCCGCCGACCTTGCCACCGGAATTGAAGGCTTTGCACTCGCTCCCGATGGCGATGCCGTGGCGGTCTGGGCGGAAATCGCGCGCGACTGCCCGACCTTCGGCTGCGAGGGCGACGGCAGTGCGCATCTGACCGGCCCCGGCGATGGCCTGCTCTACGAAGGCGACGTCGGCTTCGTCCGCCATTGGGACAGCTGGGAGACCCCGGGCACCTTCAGCCGCGTCTTCGTCTTCGGGCTGGAAGATGGCCGCGTGGCGGGCGAGGGGCGGGCGCTCGACGGCGCTCCGGGCGGTTCCGGTCCGACGGGCGATACCCCGACCAAACCGTTCGGCGGAGGCGAGGACGTGGCCTGGGCGCCCGATGGTTCGGGCGTCTATTTCGTCGCGCGCGAAACCGGGGCGGGCGAACCTACCTCCACCAATCTCGATATCTGGTGGGCGGATCTGTCGGGCGCGGCGCCTACCAATCTGACCGCCGCGAACCATGCCACCGACGCGCTGCCCACGCCTTCCCCCGATGGGAAATACCTCGCCTATCTGGCCATGGCGCGGCCCGGCTACGAATCGGATCGGATGGTCGTCCAATTGCGCGATGTCGCCACCGGGCAGACCCGCGCGCTGACGCAGGATCTCGATCGCAGCTTCGGCTCGCTCGCCTGGACTCCCGATTCGCAGTACATCGTGGCAACCGCGCAGGATGTGCTCGACACGCCGGCCTATCGTATCGATCCGCGCACCGGCGCCGTCGAACGGCTCGATCTGATGGCCGGGCACGAGGCGCATATCGGCAACGTCGTACCACTCGAGGGCGAGCGCCTGCTGTTCACCCGCGATTCGATCGGCGCGCCGCCCGAACTCTATCTTTCGCGCGGTTGGGACCAGGCCAAGCCGCTGACTGAAATCGCGTCGACGCGCATGGGGCAGCTTGCATCGATCGTCACCCAACGCTTCAGCTTCCCCGGCGCCGAGGGCGACACCGTCTGGGGCCAGATCACCAAGCCCGAGAATGCCGAAGGCGAGCTTCCCGCCATTCTCTACGTCCACGGCGGACCGCAGGGCTCGTTCAACGACGCCTGGTCGACCCGCTGGAACCCGCGCGTGCTCGCCAGCCAGGGCTATGCGGTGATCTCGGTCGATTTCCACGGCAGCACGGGATATGGCCAGGCCTTCACCGACGCGATCAATCGCGACTGGGGTGGCAAGCCGCTGGAGGATCTGCAGAAGGGTCTCGCCGCGGCGCTGGCGCTCGATCCGCAGATCGACGGGAACCGCGCCTGCGCCATGGGCGCCTCCTACGGCGGCTACATGATGAACTGGATCGCCGGCCAATGGCCAGAGCGGTTTGACTGTCTGGTCCAGCACGATGGCCTGTTCGACATGCGCAGCTTCTATTACGCCACCGAGGAATTGTGGTTTCCACGCTGGGATTTCGGCGGCAGCTATCAGGAGCAGGCGGAGACCTACGAGCGCTGGAACCCGGTCAACTTCGTCGATCGCTGGCAGACCCCGATGCTGGTGATCACCGGTCAGAAGGATTTCCGCGTCCCCTACACCCAGGGCATCCAGAGCTTCACCGCCTTGCAGGAGCGCGGGATTCCCAGCCAGCTGCTGGTCTTTCCGGAGGAAAACCATTGGGTGCTGAACGCCAAGAGTTCGCTGCAATGGCACCAGACCGTCTTCGCCTGGCTCGATCGCTGGCTGACGCCCGGAGCTGATCCCGGAGCCGATCCCGACAGTGAATAATTCCGAGAAGCAGATCGAAAAAGCAGGCAAGGCGCTGGCGAAAATCGCCGGGGATGGCATCGAGCGGCACATCTTCCTGTGCGCGCTGGCCGAAAAGCAGAAATGCTGTTCGCGCGAAGAAGGCAAGCTCGCCTGGAGCTTCCTCAAGAGGCGGCTCAAGCAATTGCGCCTCGCCGGGCCCCGCCGCGCCGATGGCTCGGGCGGGTTCCAGCGGACCAAGGCCGACTGCCTGCAGGTCTGCGCAGGCGGCCCCATCGCGCTCGTATATCCCGATTACGTCTGGTATCATTCCTGCACGCCCGAAGTGCTCGAGCGGATCATCCAGGAGCATCTCGTCGGCGGCGTTCCCGTAGAAGAATACCGCCTGCGCCCGCTAGGCTGATCCGGGCGGCCACCCCTAGTGCATCTTGTCGTCGATGGAATCGTCGTGCCCCGTTCCGGACGACAGGAACACAAGCCCCATCAGCGCCCCTGCCAGCAGCATGGTGAAGCCGATCCCCAACGCGATCGCAATGTAGTAATGGATCGAGGCTGCGCTCTCGCCATCGTAGAGCAGCGCAACCGCCAGCGCCACCACGCCGACGGTAATAAGCAGCATGAAGCGCATCAGCCGTCGGTAGCGCGCCCAGGCGAAGGCGGCGGTTTGCGGATCATCGAGCGGGGACTTGCGAGCCATGATCCGCTCCATGCGCATCGCAGGGACCAAGTGCAAGGCTCGCGGGGCCTCACAAATCGGCGCAGCGGCCAGGATTCGCAATTTGCGGACGAAAATGGCATTCTGAGGCGAGAGTCGTGCAATCGGCCATGAGGAGAGATGCAATGGATATCGCCAAACTGATCGAATGCCGCCCCAGTTCGGACATCGTCACCTGCGATGTAGAAGCAGCAGTGCGCAATGTGGTGGCGCTGCTCGACGCCCGCCGGATCGGGGCGCTGCCGGTGATGAAAGCTGGAGAAGTGGTCGGCATCTTCTCCGAGCGCGATGTCATCCATCGTCTGGCCAGTGAAGGCTCGGCCTGTATGGACCGGGCAGTGGGCGAGGTGATGACCTCACCTGCGATCACGGTCGAGCGGCAGACCAAGGTCGACGATGCGCTGGCCCTGATGACGCGGCGGCGGATCCGCCATCTTCCGGTACTCGACGGCACCACCATGTGCGGCTTCGTATCGATCGGCGATCTGGTGAAATCACAGATCGACGAGATCAAGAACGAAGCGGCGCAGATGCGGCAATATATCACGACCGCTTGAGCGCGGCCCCTCGGGCTCCTACATCGGAAGCATGGCCGATATGCTCACCCTCACTCCCGCCGCTGCGAAACGCGTTGCCGCGATCGCTCAAAAGCAGGCCAAGCCCGCTATCCTGCGGCTTTCGGTGGAAGGGGGCGGCTGCTCGGGCTTCCAGTACCGGTTCGGCCTCAGCGATGGCGCCGAGGGCGACGATCTGGTGAGCGAAACCGAAGGCGTGCGGCTGGTGGTCGATCCCGTCAGCCTCGACCTGGTGGCCGGCAGCACGGTCGATTTCGTCGAATCGCTCGGCGGCGCGGCTTTCAAGGTCGAGAACCCGCAGGCCGCCGCCGGTTGCGGCTGCGGTTCCAGCTTCGGGATTTGAATTAGACCCCCGCAGCGCTTTGCGGCACAAGCGCCGCCATGAAAATCGCCACATTCAACATCAACGGGATCAAGGCCCGGCTGCCGCGGCTCAAGGAATGGCTGGAGGAGACGCGGCCCACGGTCGCCTGCTTGCAGGAAATCAAGACGCAGGACGAAGGCTTCCCCGCCGACGAATTCGAGGCGCTGGGCTACAAATCCATCTGGCACGGACAGAAGGGCTTCAACGGGGTCGCGATCCTCGCCGACGGGATCGAGCCGGTCGAGACGCAGCGCGGGCTCCCGGGGGATCCCGAGGACGAGCAGGCGCGCTATCTCGAAGCCGACGTTGCGGGCGTGCGGGTCGCGTCGATCTACCTGCCCAACGGCAATCCCCAACCGGGCCCCAAGTTCGACTACAAGCTGACCTGGATGGAGCGGTTGCGCAATCATGCAGCCTCGCTCTGGGCGCAGGAGATTCCCACCGCGCTGGTCGGCGATTTCAACGTCATCCCCGAGGACAAGGACGTCTGGTCACCCAAGGCGATGGCGAGCGATGCGCTGATGCAGCCCGAGTCGCGCGACGCCTATGCCCGGCTGCTGGCCGATGGCTGGACCGATGCGGTCGACACGCTCAACCCGCGTGGCGGCGTGTGGACCTTCTGGGACTATCAGGCCGGTGCCTGGCCCCGGGACCACGGTTTCCGGATCGACCACCTGCTGCTCTCTCCCGAACTGGCCGACAGACTGTCGGCTGCTGGCGTCGACAAAGAGCACCGCGGGCGCGAGAGGGCCAGCGATCATGCGCCGGTCTGGGTCGCTCTAGAAGACTAGAAGACTGGAAGGCTAGCGGCTGCCCCGCGTCCGAGCGACGCCAGGCAGCCCCGCCGTGTCAGCGATAGAAGATATGCGTGCTGATCCGTGCACGGGCCTGCTTGCTGCGGCTCCAGCTTGGACGGACGTAATTGGCGTGGAAGTAGAGCGAATCATCGGCTTCGCTTTGCCACGTGCCCTGATGCGCAATCCGGGCGATAGCCTTGGCCCGTTGCCAGGCCGAGGAACCCCGGCGGGGACTCGGCATGCGGCCGTTCTTCACGAAGGAGAATTGCGACCGCTGATGGACCACACCGCAATAGCTCGCCGGAAACTGGCGCGATTCGCTGCGATTGATGATGACCTGCGCCACCGCAAGCTGGCCGGCGAGCGGCTCCCCGCGCGATTCGAAATAGACCGCGCCGGCAAGGCAGTGGAGCTCTTCGGACAGCGCACTGTCGGTCGGAGTCTGGGAGACGAGCTCCTGAAGCGAGCTGGCGCTTGCAGGGCCGTCGGAAACTTGGGGGTCCGAAAGATCGGAGAAATCGTCTGCCGGCGAGGTTTCCGGGACCGGCTGAACCACCGGCTTGGCGACGAACACCGGCATCACCTCTTCGGGGAGCTGGATCGATTCGGGCGCGGGGCCGGAATCTTGCGCAAAAGCGCCGGAGGTTTCGGCTCCGGCGAAGGTAAGTACTGTGCCTGCGGCTACGGCCGCCACAGTGGCAGTCATCGTCTTGCGAACCATTTTTTTGCAGTACTGTGCGGTGGATGGACCCGACGCAGGCTGGAACCGGGCGCATGAAAAGGAGCGCCACTCAAAACCGGTTCGTCACGGGCCTGCCGGCCATCCCCCGTCTGCGCGCTTGCCGATCGACCCTATTGCCGCACCAGCCGCCTGCGCTCACGAAGTGGCCGGGCAGATAGTCTCAAATGAAATCATGTCAAGTTAACCCGGCAGCGAAGCGACGAAGCGGTCTGCACCGTCGATATCCAGCTCGATGATCCAGCAGTCGGCATCCTGAGCTGCTCGACGAGTCACGTATTCTTGAATTTTGTTCGGTTTTCCAGCATCTTCGTCCATGATTGCCTGGAAGCTGCGTCCTCCGTCGAGCTGCGGCATACGTTCCCACAGCCGCGCATTTCCGCCCCGTCCCATGGTTAATATGAGGATGGTGCCCGCGTCCCGCTCGCCGCGCGACAGCACGGTTGCGAAGCCGCCTTCCGCTTGGGCGCGGCGCAGAATTCCCCCCACCTCGAGATGCGTCGGGAGCCGCGTGACCATGCTTCACCCCTCGGCGGGGACATAGCCGGGCAGGCTCGACAGGGCGATTCGCGAGCGCATGAAAGTGCCCGTGCCGCGCCCGATCTCCTCGCCGCTGCTGTCGACCAGCCGCGCTTCGGCCACCAGCACCCGCCGCCGGCCGCTGATCCAGCGACCCTCGGCCACCACCTTGCCCGCGCGGACCGGCTTGGTGAAATGCAAATTGAACGAGGTGGTGAGCAGAAACCGGTCGGTCGCGAGCGTGTTGGCGGCATAGAAGGCGGCATCGTCGAGCATCTTGAAATAGATCGTCCCGTGCGCCGCACCCGCCGCGTGATAGCTCGCCTCGGTCACATCGAAGCTGATCCGTGCGCTTCCTTCGCCGAGTATCTCGAGCGAGGACTCGAATTTCGCGTTGATCGGCGCCGAACCGTACAGCCGCTCCAGTGCGCGGTAGTGCGTATCGGCGCCGCTCATCGAAATCCTTTCCTTGCCCCGCTTGGTCGACCCATGCGCCTCAGCGCGGCTCGACCCAGCCGATCGTTCCGTCGCGGCGGCGATAGACCATATTGTGCCGGCCGCTGGCGGCGTTCTTGAAGAACAGCGCTCCGGTATCGCGCAGATCGAGCATCATCACCGCATCGGCCACGCTCGCCTCGGGAATGTCGGCGGTGGTTTCCGCGACCACGGGGGGTGAATCGGCCTGTTCGGCGTCTTCCTCGATCTGCGGAGCCGCGAAGATGGTGTAACCGGCCTGCTCTTCCATCTCCGTCGGAACCGGCTGGGCATGGCGGTCTTGCACCCGGCGCTTATAGCGGCGCAGCTGCTTTTCCATCTTGCCGGCGGCCTTGTCGAAGGCTTGGTGGACGTCGTGTGCCTCGGCATGCGCCTTGAGGATCAGTCCCTTGTTCACATGCGTCACGATATCGCTGCTGAACGCTCCGCCCGAGGGCTTGCCGAAAGTGACATTCGCCGAAAGCGCGCGGCTGAAATATTTCTCCACCATGCCGTTGAGCCGGTCGGTAACGTAATCCTGCAGCGCGCTGCCGGTATCGATCTGGTGCCCAGAGACGCGGATATCCATAGCAATCGTTCTCCTCATTGGTCCATGCAGATCCCGATCCGGCCCCGCCCGCCGGAATTCCCGTGACGGCCCGGCTAGCGCTGCCAGAGCGGCTGTTGCATCTTTGAAACAAAGGCTGCGTGACGCGCCAGTTCCTCGATGGAAGCCGAATGCGGGCGCGGCGAGCGATATTCTCCGGTCGGTGCCGGGCGCAAGCGCGCCTCGCTCAGACCTTCGGGAGCCGCCGTTTCGATCTCGGCAGCCAGAGCCAGACCGATCTGCCGCCCTCCCTTGAGCTCGATATAGACCTGCGCGAGCAATTCGGCATCGAGCAGCGCGCCGTGCTTCACCCGGTGGCTCCGGTCGATCCCGTAGCGCGAGCACAGCGCGTCGAGCGAAAGCTTGGCGCCCGGATGGCGCTTCTTCGCCAGAGCCACGGTGTCGATCATCCGCGTGAGGCACACCGCCTCCAGACCGCACAGACCAAGCTCGGAATTGAGAAAGCCGAAATCGAACCCGGCGTTGTGGGCAACCAGCGGAGAATCGCCGATGAATTCGAGCAATTCCGCCGCGCCATCCCGGAACAGCGGCTTGTCGGCGAGGAAGATCGCCGAGAGCCCGTGGACCGCTTCGGCGCCTGAGGGCATGTCGCGTTCGGGATTGTAATAGGCGTGGAAGGTCTGCCCGGTCGGCACCAGATCGACCATCTCGACGCAGCCGATCTCGACCATCCTGTCGCCGGTTTTCGGGTCCAGTCCGGTGGTTTCGGTATCGAAGACGATTTCACGCATTGCTTAGTCTATCGGCGCGTTTGGCCATGGATTCAAGGCGGGGATTCAAGGCGCGGATTGAGGGGGCGGACCGCGTCAGAATGAAGACCCGTGTTCCTCGCGCAGTCGCTCTATCATTGCGCGGACCTGCTGCTCGGTTTCTGCCAGCGGCAAGCCAGTGGGGATCACGTGATCCGCACGCGCGCGCTTTTCGGCATCGGGGGTCTGGAGCGAGAGGATATGCGCGAATTTGTCCGCAGTCATGCCCGGTCGCGCGAGCACCCGCGCACGCTGGACATCGGCGGGTGCGGAAACCACGATGATCTGGTCGACCTGGCTCGCGCCGCCCTTTTCCAACAGCAGCGGAATATCGAACACCACCATCGGCGCGCCGCCATGCTCGATCAGGAATTCGACTCGCCGCGCGGCCACCGCCGGATGGACGATGGCCTCGAGCCGCGCGAGCGCCGCCTTGTCGCCGAACACCTGTTCCCCGAGTGCATCGCGTTTCACGCCCTCGGGACCGGTGCTGCCGGGAAACGCCGCCTCGATCGCTTCGACGAACGCTCCGCCCGGTCCCTGCATCGAGCGCACGACCGCATCCGCATCGAACACCGGAACGCCCGCGGCCTCGAACATGGCGGCGACGGTCGACTTGCCCATGCCGATCGAACCGGTGAGACCCAGGATCAGCGGGCGCGTCACGCGGAGAGCCTTGCGCGCAGTTCGGCATCATGCCTGCGTGGCGGCGGGGTGCCAAAGAAGCGCTCGAAGGCCCGCGCTGCCTGGCCGATCAGCATGGCGAACCCGTCGACGGTTGCGAACCCGGCTGCGCGGGCATCGCGCAGGAAGGGAGTCTCGACCGGATCGGTGACGATATCATAGGCGATCGAGCCGGGCGGGGCATGGCTCCAGTCGAAGGCCAGCGGGGGTTGGCCGCGCATGCCGAGCGGGCTGGCGTTGACCACCAGATCGCAACAGCCCGCACGATCGTCGAAAGCGAAATCGGTGCCATCGCTGAAGGTCGTCAGGGGAACGGCATGATGCTCGTTCTCGGGAGCGAGTTCGTCGAGCAGCCGGCGCGCCTTCTCGGGGTCCCGCCCCGCCAGCACTAGCGTGAAGCCTTCGCTGGTCAGACCCGCCACGATCGCGCGCGCCGCGCCGCCCGTGCCGATCACCCGCGCCATCCGGAACAGGTGCCGCTCGCCAAGCCGCTCGGCCAGCGGCTCGAGAAAGCCGCCGACATCGGTGTTGCGGCCGATCAGCGCGCCATCTTTCGCACGGTGGACGGTGTTGATTGCGCCCACTCTGCGGGCGAGCGGTTCGACCCGGTCCACCAGCGCCATCGCCGTCTGCTTGTGCGGCATGGTTAGGTTGCAACCCAGCCAGTCCGGGTCGCCCCGGCGCATTTCGAGATATGCCGCCAGACCTTCGGGCGCGACGCGGCTTGCACGATACTCGCCGACGATCCCGAGCTTCTCCAACCAGAAGGCGTGAATCGCGGGCGATTTGGATTGCGCGATCGGATCGCCGATCACCTCGGCATAGGGCGTGTTCATGCGGGCAGGGTTCCCCGCTCGCGCAGCGCTGCCAGCACCTGCAGCAGCGGCATGCCGAGCACGGTGAACTGATCGCCCATGATGCTCTCGAACAGCTGCACGCCCCGGCCTTCGATCCGGAACACCCCAACGCAATAGGATACCGCGGGCCATTCGGCATCGAGATAGGCCGCGATGAAAGCGTCGCTCAATTCGCGCACCCGCAGCCGGGCGAAATCGGACCCGACCCAGAGGATCCGGCCGTCCTTTGCCAGCGCGGCCGCGCTGTGGAGAGTCATGGTCTTGCCCGAGAAGAACCGCAGATGCTCGACGGCCTGTTCGCGGCTGGCGGGTTTGTCGAAGCGGCGCCCGCCGACCTCGACCAGCGAATCGCTGCCCAGCACGGGCATGCCGGGATGCGCCGCCGATACCGCCGCCGCCTTGGCCGCGGATAGCGCCTGGGCGATCTCGTCCGCCAGCGCGCCGTGCATCTCGGCCTCGAGCGCCCGCTCGTCCACATCGGGAGCGACGATCTCGAAACGCAGTCCGGCCGCTTCCAGCATCGCCTTGCGCGAGGCACTGCCCGAGGCGAGGATCAACCCGCTTCCCTCCAGGCCGCTGCTCATATCGGTTTCACCCCTTCGAACAGCGAATCGTCCCGGCGCTGGCGCTCCCCCAGCAGCCTGATGATCGCCGCGGCGGTTTCCTCGATCGAGCGGCGGGTGACATCGATCACCGGCCAGCCATTGTCGGCGAACATCCGCCGCGCGAATTGCACCTCGGTGGTGACGCGTTCGGAATCGACATAGGAGGTCTGGGTGCGCTCGTTGAGCGTCAATAGACGGTTGCGCCGGATCTGCACCAGCCGCTCGGGCGCGGTGGTCAGACCGACGATCAGCGGATGACGCAGGTTGAACAGCGAGGGCGGCGGCGGGCTTTCGACCACCAGCGGGATATTGGCCACCTTGTAGCCGCGATTGGCGAGGTAGATGCTGGTCGGAGTCTTGGAAGAGCGCGAGACCCCGGCAAGCAGGATATCGGCCTGCTCCCAATTCTCCCATCCGACCCCGTCATCATGCGCGATGGTGAACTGGATCGCCTCGACGCGGTCGAAATAGGCTTCGTCCATCAGATGCTGGCGTCCGGGCCTTCCTTGCGCCTCGCGCCCCAGCGCGGCCTCGAGCGCGGCGGTCACTCCATCGAGGACCGGTACCGCATTGAGCGAAAGATGACGGCAATGCTCCTCGAGCCGCGCGCGCGTCTCCGGATTGACCAGCGTATAGAGCACGATGCCGGGATTGGCGGAGAGCTCGGGCACGATCCGGTCGAGATGCTGGCGCGAGCGGACCATCGGCCAGAAATGCCGCTCCACCTCGGCGTTCTCGAACTGGGCGATCGCCGCCTTGGCGATCATCTCCAGAGTCTCCCCGGTGGAGTCCGAAACGAGATGGAGATGGATACGGCTCACTGCGGTTCCCGGCCCTGTGGAGAAGAGCCGGCATAAACCACGGGACAGACCTGCCGACAAGTTCGGAGCGGATTCCATGCCCGTTGCGAGTCCATTGCTCCCGACGCTTGTCGACAGCCCGGAAGGGATGTGAACAGGCTGGGGACAGCAGGTATAAGTATGACTCGACTCCGCCGCGGCGGCGATTCGGATCGGCTGGCGAGCCTTTGCATCGCGGGAGAATTCGGGCAGGGGCCCCCTATGTCCGATCTCCACAGGGCCAACAGACTCCATCATCTCTATTTATAATACTTATTTTTTTGGATTGGACTCGCGCGATGCCCGGTCTCCTGCTCGACACTCTCGCCGGCAAACGCGCGGCCAGACCGCCCGTATGGCTCATGCGGCAGGCGGGGCGCTATCTGCCCGAATACCGCGCTTTGCGAGCCGAGAAGGGCGGGTTTCTCGATCTCGTCTACGACAGTCCCGCTGCGATGGAGGTGACGCTCCAGCCGATCGAGCGCTTCGGCTTCGATGGCGCGATCCTGTTCTCGGACATCCTGATCGTGCCCCACGCCATGGGCCAGCACCTGGAGTTCCTTGCGGGCGAGGGCCCCAAACTGTCCCCGCGATTGGTCGATGCAGCGCTCGAGAGCCTGCAGCCCGATCTCACCCGCTATGAGCCGGTCTACGAGACGGTGCGGTTGTGCCGGGCACGGCTGAGCGATCAGGTGACCATGCTCGGCTTTGCAGGTAGCCCGTGGACCGTCGCGACCTATATGGTCGCGGGCGAGGGCAGCCGCGATCAGCACGATGCACGCGCGCTAGCCTATCGCGATCCGGGGGGGATGCAGGCGATCATCGATGCCATCATCGCGCATACGATCGATTATCTTTGCGGCCAGGTTGCGGCGGGGGCCGAGGCGATCCAGCTGTTCGACAGCTGGTCGGGGAGCCTGGCGCCGAGCGAGTTCGAGCGCTGGGTCGTGGCTCCCAACGCCCGGATCACCGCGGCCTTGCGCGAGCGTTTCCCCGAACTGCCCGTGATCGGTTTCCCCAAGGGAGCAGGCGAGAAACTGCCCGCCTATGCGCGCGAGACCGGCGTCCAGGCGGTCGGGGTGGACGAGACCATCGATCCCCTCTGGGCGGCGCGCGAACTGCCCGAGGGCATGCCGGTGCAGGGCAATCTCGACCCGCTGCTGCTGCTCGCGGGGAGCGATGAGCTCGAGCAGCGCTGCCGCGTCATCCTCGACGCCTTTGCCGACCGGCCGCATGTGTTCAACCTCGGCCACGGCATCGACCGCCGGACCCCGATCGCGCATGTGGAGCGGCTGCTCGCCTGCGTCAGGGGGTGACGCGGACAGGCAGGCTGCCTAGATGGGCGGCCGATGCAGGAAATTCTCTCGATGACCTATTACTGGCTGAAAGCCGGGCACCTGATCTTCGTGATCTTCTGGATGGCGGGGCTGTTCATGCTGCCGCGCTTTTTCGTCTATCATCAGGAGGCACCCACCGGGTCCGACGAGGCTGCGCGCTGGGTCGAGCGCGAGAAGAGGCTGCTCAGGATCATCCTGACGCCATCGCTGGTGCTGGTGTGGCTCCTGGGGCTGGCGCTGGTCGTCACCACCGGGGCGCACACGCAGGGCTGGTTCCACGCCAAGCTGCTGCTGGTGCTGGCCTTGTCCGGCTATCACGGCTGGATGAGCGCCTATGCCAAGAAGCTGGCGCGCGGCGATTACGCGCTCAGCGGTCGCAAGCTGAGGCTGCTCAACGAGGTCCCGGGTGCGGCTGCGGCGCTGATCGTGGTGCTGGCGGTGATCAAGCCCTTCTAGCCGTCGGTAGACCACGTTTGCGCTTTGTCGATTGACGCAGGCGCAGTGCGGTCCTAATTCCGCATCCATCCTACCGGTTGCAGGTCCCGCTTTTCGACGGGACCGGGTCCGCTTTCCCCAAGCACGTTCTGCGCATCGCCTCAGGACAGACAGACTTTCCGGTCAGCACACGATTGCCATTCCCCTATTGTTCGAGACACTTCCATGCATCTCAAGGATCTGAAAGAGAAACCGCCGGCCGATCTGGTCGCGATGGCCGAGGAACTCGGGGTCGAGGGCGCGTCCACGATGCGGCGCCAGGATCTGATGTTCTGCATCCTTCGCGAACTGGCCGAGGACGAGGAATACGAAGAAAAGATCATGGGGATCGGCACCATCGAGGTGCTTCAGGACGGCTTCGGCTTCCTGCACAGCCCCGAGGCCAATTACCTTGCCGGGCCGGACGATATCTACGTCTCGCCCAATCAGGTCCGCAAATGGGGCCTGCGCACCGGCGATACGGTCGAAGGCGAGATCCGAGCGCCGCGCGAGGGCGAGCGCTATTTCGCGCTGACCAAGCTGACGCAGGTCAATTACGACGATCCCGACCAGGTTCGCCATCGCACCAATTTCGACAATCTCACCCCGCTCTATCCCGACGAGAAGCTCTCGCTCGACACGCTCGATCCGACCGTGCTCGACAAGTCGGCGCGGGTGATCGACATCATCTCGCCCCAAGGCAAGGGCCAGCGCGCGCTGATCGTCGCACCGCCGCGGGTCGGCAAGACCGTGCTGCTGCAGAACATGGCCAAGGCCATCACCGACAATCACCCCGAGGTGTTCCTGATCGTCCTGCTGATCGACGAGCGCCCCGAGGAAGTCACCGACATGCAGCGTTCGGTCAACGGCGAGGTCATCGCCTCGACCTTCGACGAGCCCGCCAACCGCCACGTCCAGGTCGCCGAGATGGTCATCGAAAAGGCCAAGCGTCTGGTCGAGCACAAGAAGGATGTGGTCATCCTGCTCGATTCGATCACCCGTCTGGGCCGCGCCTACAACACCGTGGTGCCCAGCTCGGGCAAGGTGCTGACCGGCGGTGTGGACGCCAACGCGCTCCAGCGGCCCAAGCGCTTCTTCGGCGCGGCCCGCAATATCGAGGAGGGCGGTTCGCTCTCGATCATCGCCACCGCCCTGAT